>NZ_JAPZSR010000298.1:0-36641 GCF_027531875.1 Microcystis sp. LE19-84.1B
ATAATACAGTGAGTTCTTTTCTTCTTCCGTGAATTCTAGGTTAATCATGTTTTTAATGAGTGCTTTGCTTCTAATTATGACTCTTAAACTATATTATTGTCCTTGAGTAAAAAATGCAAGTTGTAGCCGTGCAAAGTATAACAGCAACCAATCTAGAAAATATCACCCTGTTAGGAACAGATAACCTCAATGCCACGGGAAATAGTTTCAATAACACGCTAATTGGTAATGACGGTGATAACCGACTGCAAGGATTAGCAGGTAACGATAATCTCGATGGTAAAGCAGGTAACGATACTCTCGTTGGTGGTGCTGGCAATGATACTTATACTATCGATGCCGGTGATACGATTGTTGAAAATGCCAACGAAGGAACCGATGCCGTAAAAGCGGGTTTCAGCTACATTCTCGCTAATAACCTAGAAAATTTAACCTTACTCGCTACAGGAAATATTGACGGCACAGGTAATAGCAGTAACAATAGCCTGACAGGAAATAACGGCAATAACCGACTGGAAGGATTAGCAGGTAACGATAACCTCAATGGGGGATTAGGTAATGATACTCTCGTGGGTGGCAGCGGCAATGATAACTACACCATTGATGGGGGAGATACCCTGATAGAAAATCTTAACGAAGGAACTGATACTGTCACAGCTAGTTTTACCTACACTTTGGGAAACAACCTAGAAAACCTCAACCTCAGTGGCAATGCTGCTATTAACGGCACTGGGAACACCCTAAACAACAGTCTTAATGGCAATAGTGGCAATAATCTTCTTCTTGGGTTAGAAGGGAATGATTCTCTTGATGGAAAAGCCGGTAATGACACCCTCGAAGGAGGCGCTGGTGACGACACTTACACCATTGATGTCGGGGATACAATCACAGAAAATGCTAACGCAGGAACCGATACGGTTAAAGTTGGTTTTGCTTCCTACACCCTAACCGCTAATTTTGAAAATCTGACTTTAACGGGAACTTTAGCCATTAATGGGACAGGCAATAGCAGCAATAACCTTTTGACAGGGAATAATGCCGCTAACACCCTTACCGGACTAGACGGAAACGATACCCTGCTAGGCGGTAGTGGCAATGATACTCTAGTTGGCGGCAATGGTAATGATGTTCTCACAGGAGGTTCGGGACTCGAACAATTTGTCTTGAATGCACCGGGTACCGGCATTGACTCAATTACCGATTTCAAAGTAATCGATGATACCCTTGTGGTTTCTGCGTCTCAATTTGGTGGTGGGTTGACGCTGGGAACGGCTATCGATTCTAGTCAATTCCGCATCGGCGCCGGAGCCACCACAGCAACGACTGCTGACCATCGTTTTATCTATAATTCCACCAATGGAGCTTTATTCTTCGATGCCGATGGTAGTGCCACTACAGCTATGGCGATTCAGTTGGCTACCCTCTCCCCACAATTAGCTTTAACTGCCGGTGATTTTATCGTTGGAGTTTGATAATAAAAAGTAAAGGGTTCTGGTATTGCTGATTTTAACTATGAATTATCTTATACCCCTGTATCATTCGTAAACAGAGGGGTTGAGTATCATCAATCCTTACCTCCTCTTGCCCAAAAAACACAAACAGACAAAGGAAATATTACGACCAAACCCGTTTTATTCCGTTTTGCTGCTCACTCAAAACATCCTACAAGTTTTAACTCATACCAAATTTCTCAATCCATGACAGACATCCACGCTCGAATGCTTGCCAAGCCTGCATTCGTTGTGACGCGAATAAAGAAAAATGGGATCATATTGGTGATTTTCTCTCACTTAAGGTGAGCAGCAGAAGTTGTTCAAAGAGGGCGCAAGCATTGCGCCCCTACAGTAACGGATTTTGTCCACAATGTAGGGGCGAACTGCGTTCGCCCAAAAGGTACATTATCAAAGCGCAAGTCCCTTACGGGATTTTCCGAAAAATAGGGCAGTTTTCAGGCTACCCTAACCGGAAAATTAATCCCCAAAATGGGAGATAATCGCGTCGGCAAATTCGGAACATTTCAGGGGAGGATTAACGGGAGGTTCCATCAGACGCGCTAAATCGTAGGTAACTTGTCGATTAGCGATCGCTGCTGCGATGCCTTTTTTAATCAAATCGGCCGCTTCTTGCCATCCCATGTATTCCAACATCATTACCCCAGAAAGAATCACCGAACCGGGGTTAATTCGGTCTAAACCGGCGTGTTTAGGGGCTGTACCGTGGGTTGCCTCAAAAATAGCGCAACTATCGCCAATATTCGCCCCGGGTCCCATCCCTAAACCACCGACGATCGCCGCTGCCGCATCGGAGAGATAATCGCCATTCAGGTTCATGGTAGCG
The DNA here is from genome assembly GCF_027531875.1 of Microcystis sp. LE19-84.1B. Taxonomy (NCBI): domain Bacteria; kingdom Bacillati; phylum Cyanobacteriota; class Cyanophyceae; order Chroococcales; family Microcystaceae; genus Microcystis; species Microcystis sp. LE19-84.1B. The sequence goes on from NZ_JAPZSR010000298.1 coordinate 2,338, forward strand.
AGGATCGAGTATTCATCGGGACGGGTTTGGATCTGTTGGAAGATACTATCGGCAATGCGATCATTAACCATAATTTTATCTTTCCATTGCCCATTGCCGTGGGTTTCCCAGATAGCATCGAGAACACTGGTCACTTCTTGGCAGATTTTAGCTTTTTTCTCGTCCGTGAGGGCATCATAACCCGGTTCCACCATGCGGGCGTTATCTTCGATGCTCAGATCAGGGTTTTTCTCCTTATTACTCAGGATCCATGATTCCATCTCGGTAACGCACACATCCCGGAATTCACTTTTAGCTAATTCATAACCCCAATCCCGGAACGCCCCTTCCGTATATTTCATAATGTTACCCTTGTGGACAAGCGTAACTTGATTTTTCGGTTTGGGTAAAGTCAGCGCTCGTTCGATCGCCCGGCGGACTAATCTTTGGGAACCCGTCTTACTAATCGGTTTGATCCCGATGCCCGCATCGAGGGGAATTTGTTTGTTACCGTGTTCGGGAGTGGCGGGAATTAGTTCCGTATTGAGATAATTAATCAGTTTATCGGCGATTTCCGTGCCTTGTTTCCATTCGATGCCGAGATAGATATCCTCGGTATTTTCCCGATAGACGATGACATCGAGTTTTTCCGGGGTTTTATGGGGGGAAGGGGTTCCCGCATAGTAACGACAGGGACGAACACAGGCATAAAGGTCAAAAATTTGCCGCAAAGCCACATTCAGGGAACGAATCCCGCCACCGATGGGAGTGGTCAGGGGACCCTTGATGGCTATACCATATTCTTTAATCGCTGTCAAGGTATCTTGGGGTAGATATTGATAAGTCCCGTAGATTTCGCAAGCTTCATCGCCTGCATAGACTTTAAACCAATGGATTTTCCTTTGACCAGCGTAGGCTTTGGCGATCGCTGCATCGATAACTTTTGCGGTTGCGGGCCAGATATCGACCCCCGTACCGTCACCGCGAATGAAGGGAATGATCGGATCGTCGGGAACTAGAGGTTTTCCCTCAGAAAAAGTAATTGTCGAGCCTGTTGTCGGTGGGGTAATTTTTTCGTAGCTCACAGTCATGGGCTTCCAGAAACAGTATTTATCTATACGTTGGGAGTCTAGCGCCGTCAATATCTAGACTCAGGGATTTTGGGTAATTTCTTAAAGATTCCCTTGCTGGCATCAACTTCGTACCTCACCATTAAGATAACTGCGTATTTAAATTGCCTGTTGAGATGAGGCAAGAGACTTCGCAGGAATTTGATGACAGTTTACCCAAAATTGATCGGGAAATTATCGACTAACCGTTGGTTCTATAATCTCAATTTTTTCGATGATACCGAAGTTTTCACTAATTGCTCGTGTTGCTTTCAGTTGACCGGTTACTAAAAACTTCAGCTTCATTTTAATTGAGGATGTATCGGCTGGATTTCCTGCTAAAAACTGAATTTGTCGCAGTTGGGCTAAAATTCCCAAAGAAGCTGCATTATATTCTGTTTTGTAGGTAGTATCTTGATTATAGGCTTCGATTAATTGGTCGTGGTGGGTTAGGATAGAGCCAGCAATGAGAGCCGTTAATTTTTCCAGTTCATTGATACTTGCAGCTTGTACCTCTATGAAAAGTTCTTGTTCAAAATTTCTTAGGCTAAAAATCCCGACAAAAGAGTAGATAAACAGGATACTTTTCGCTTTTGATATATCATAGGTAAAGTTACACTCTTGCGTTTTATAATTGATGGTAAAGTCTTGTTTTTCCTGAAGCCAAATTTGCTTTTCTGTTAAGGTACCTTCAGCAAAGAAAGCTTGACACTGAACCGTTCCTTGTAGGGGTGTTTTGGCTAAGATATATGGTCCTAAAGGTTTTCCTTGGATGACAGCCAGTTTTTCCCGAAACTCTTCTGGACGCGGTTGATTAGAGGTGTTTTCTCCGGGTTGTTGGCTGATGGTAAAGCAACCCGGAGTTATAACAATCATCGGGAGATTACTGCTATCATTTGAGTCAACCGGTCCGGCCTTAATGTGTTGCTCTGCGGGAGAAACAACGCTTGCTAAGGTTTTAACTAGCAAGCTGATTATTCTCAAAACTAGGTTTTGAATCATGGCAGTTTTGGGGAAGAATATTAACTACTTCATTGAGAGAGAACTTCTACTTTTTTAGCGTCGTCAAGATTTTCTTCTTCCTCAGCTTTAGCCAGCAGTTCTTCTAATACTTGAATTGCGCCACTGATGCGAAGCATGGTAGTTCTTAGATTAGACTCTTGTGTTTCTAGATCAGCTAACATTTTTTGACCAGACTCATATTCAGCTTTGAGTTGTTCGATGCGTTCTTGGATTTGTTCTTTCATAGGAATAAATCGTGGGAAAAGTTAGTTTTTAAACTAGGGTTTCTAGATCGTACCACAAAAACTGTAAGTTAAGGACAAATCCGGGTAAAATATCTTCTCCTGATAAAGTAGCAGGCTTTTTTAAGACTTCTACGGGTTGATCAGCGCGATAAATTTCGACAAGTTTATTTTTGGTATCAATTAACCAGCCTAAGCGCATTTGGTTGGCTAGGTATTCCTGCATTTTCTCCCGTAAGGGTTTCATCTTGTCTGTTTTAGAGCGCAATTCTAAGACAAAATCAGGACATAATGGGGGAAAGGTATCTTGTTGTTCGCGGGTTAGACAATTCCATCGTTCTCGACTAACCCAAGCGACATCAGGAGAACGGTTTGCGCCATTGGGAAGGCTAAATGCTGTGGAGGAATCAAAAACCTCTCCTAATTGGGTTTGTTCGTTCCAAATGACAAAACGACTAGCGAGTTTAGCGTTGTATTTCCCTGTGCTTCCTCCAGTAGGTGACATCATGATTAATTCGCCGGTATTACTGCGTTCAAGGCGGAGTTCTCGGTTGGCTATTGCTAGTTTTTTAAACTGTTGTTGGCTGATTTTGCAATGGTTTGGCAGATTAATTATCGCTGGTTTCATAAATCATCTACTCTCCTGGCTCTTCATTGATGATAGCATGGTATAAGATGCCTAAAATTTTGTTGATGTCTTTAATATAATACTCACTCAAATCAATCTCAACGGTTTTACCTACAAGTTTTAAAAATCTCCAGATAGTTCCAATGGTCACGACTCCGTAAATGACAGGGGTTTTATTACCTTCCTGTTGGTTGAAGATTTGAGCAGCGATCGCTTCAGCGATACACTGACCAAATCCTGAGTTTAAGTTTTCATTTTTCGCCTCGACAATTGTGACAATCGGCTGACGAATAAATAACTGTTCTGGATTTTTACTGATAATAAAGTCGCAAATACCGTTCAAGCCTTGGCTGAAATCGACAGTAAAGTCAACTCCAGAAAATAGACTAATTTGGTGTTTTAATTTCCTTCGCAACTCTAATAGGACGGGAGCAATAATCATTTCTGAACGAGCTTTTTCGGTGTTGATAGCTACTGCTAAATCGACAGTTTCCCGGAGAGTTGTTATTAAATGTTCACTAGACTCTAGTTCTGGAATGGTATCAAATAATTCAGAGTTTTCCTGAATGGTTAAATCAAAAATTTTCACTAATTCATCTAATTTAAAATTGCTATAAGCCATTTACATTTACCGCCTTTTATGGGTTAAATAAAATTCTAATAAACACCCCAGAGACACAGAGGACAAGGAGTTTTTTTGTTGTTGATTCAGTGAGCGCTCTGTTGTTTTATTTCCCTAAGTTCTCGCATTTGCTGTTGATATTTTAAGGCTAATTCTGTTGATATTTCACCAATTTATCTCGCTTGTTGTTCAGCAATTTTGAACTGTTATAGCATGGCTAATAGAGTTATTATTGCTCAACCCAACCTACGGCTCTAACATCTTTTGACTGGACTCATATTCGGCTTTGAGTTGTTCGATGCGTTCTTTGATTTGTTCTTTCATGTTCCTTTAGTGATAAGTTGTTTGAGCAAGGATTTCTTCTATGATACTCGATATTTCTGCTTCTGAGTCAATATGCTTGGCTAAAACCTGTGCTGTTGTCTCTAATATACGGTTAGAAAAGATTTTGGTTAAATCCTGTCTTAGTCCTTGTCCAATATACAGCTTCAGCAGTGCTTCATAAGACATATCTCGATTAGCAGCTACTTTTTTTATGGCGGCTAAGGTGTCTTTTGGAATATCCAGAGAGATTGTCTCTTCAAGACGGGGATGCAGTTTTAAGCTATATTCATCTTCTGGTTTGTTCATAGAGTTTCCTTTCATTTCTAGTAGCTTGACGAGCAGAAATTATCCAGTTTCTTTTTCCTTTTTCTACATAGATAACTAACAAAAGATGCTGTTCTAAAGAATAACCGAGAATAAACCGACGTTGTTCACTATTGGTAACATTCTGGGGGGTTGCTTCTCCTTCTTGGTAAAAGGGGTCAAAAAACGCCTCTATTGCCTCCTCAAAGCTAATGCCATGTTTTTCCAAATTAATCTGAGCTTTATGACTATCCCACTCAAATTCAACGCCTTGTAGTTGATAGACAACATTCATAGATTTATTTAAAGAGCATTGACATTCCTGACAGCGAGGCGTTTTTCTAGTTGTTCCTTCATGTTTCTTTAGGTATAAGGCGTTTAAAGTGATCGCTATTATTATTATTTAATCACAGCCTGACAGCTAATGTTTAGTTCTTTGGCCATTTGATCAAGCCAGATATATTTCCCTCCAACTGATAAGATATGCGATCGCAATGTGATTGATCGACACGATCATTATCATACATGGGGAATAGAGGAGGTTCACGAATCATTTAGATTTGCTATAGCGTTTACATTTGAGTTGTGGAACGAGATAAGGACGCAGGTTCCTTGCGCCTCTACAGAGGTCTTTCCACATTTTATTTGAAAACACTATATCATGTTATTATATCGCTGATAACTGATACAGAGGATTCGCTAACTATGTGGCACGGCAAAATCCTGACATTAGACATCTTATAAAAGTAGGTTCGTAGTTGCGCTTTAGCGCTATTTGATTCAGAGGGAAATGCTATATGAAAACATTGGCTAAATGTTCTTTAGAAGATTATCATCAGATGATTGCATCAGGTATTCTGCGTGATCGTCGTTGGGAATTATTAGATGGCAAAATTTTTGAAATGAGTCCGGAAACCCCGCTTCATTACACTACAGCTAAACGAGGTGTAAAATATTTAGAAGATTTGCTTTCAAGCAAGGCTGATGTCCGTTTCAATGGACCAATTACCCTATCTGACTCGGAACCAGAACCTGATATTGCCATTGTTCGACTACCAGAATCATCCTACAATGATCGCCATCCAGGTTCTCAAGATATTTTCTGGATTATAGAAATTGCCAAGACAAGCTTAAAGAAGGATTTAGAGATTAAACTGGCAATTTATGCAACGGCTGGAATTGAGGAATATTGGGTTTTAGATTTAGCAACCAAGCAGGTGATTGTCTTCAGAAATCCTCAAGGAAGTCAGTACCTTGAAGAATTTAGGGTTGTTCAAGGAGCGATCACACCCCTAGCATTTCCTGATATTTTAGTGTCTGTTGAGCGACTTTTCCTGTGAACAAACGTGGAGTTTATCTGGGCAAAACGTCAGAAAGCAAGCACTACTGAACTGGAAACTACTCCTCGCTCATTTTTTGAAGTGGCCCAGGCTTTGATTGGGGTAGGGGAGGGACCAGGATATCTTTCGACCAATCCAGAATATATGCAGGGTTATGGACAGTAATATTCTATCAAGTGATTGTTGATACGGGTGTTTTGGTGGCTTTTTTATCTTATACAATTGTACCGATTATGCTAAATCAGGAAGAACTTTATGTCCAGATTCTTATTCAGATTTAAGTTCTTGTAAGCGTTCATAATTATGAGACCTGATCCCAATTATTATCCCCGTCCCAAGATATTTGTTTATTAGTACCGTGAACTGCATTCGATAAATAAAAAACTACTCGATTTCCTTCTACGCTTATTCTAAATGTATTACTGTTATTGGTGATTGTCAAATTTCCTACATTAATAATTTGATTACCTACAAAGGTATTTCCACCTCTTGTTGCTACTTCGTTCCAACCAGGATTATTGGTTTCTAAGCCAGCCTGAACTTTTCTAAAGAAAAGTCGATCATTGTTGGTAAATGTTGAGGCAATTTGCAATTGGTGATTATTGTTTATGTTGCTATGACGAGCGGTTATTAAGTGTGTCCAAGGATGGGAAGTATCGGGTACATCAACGGGGATTTCTCTGCCGCCATTTTGATAAAAACCTGACTTAAGAGGAGTACCAAAATTGGAGATATCACTTTCATAACCTAGGAATGCAGAGCCTTGTAAATCTAGATTACCCCTAATATAAGTATTACCAGTATCTCCGTCAACCGCAAATAATGGATTCCAACCAGTTGACCAAAACCCAAACTCTCGATTCTGGTGAAGATGAATACCAAATCCTGCTTTTTTAAAAACTCCTCGACTGGACGAATGTTTAATCAGTCCTTCATCCCAATTTTGATTCAGATCACGAGACCAAAATACATTAGGCCATTCATCTTTATCCTCAGAGGTAAAACCTCCCAATTGCAAGCTTCCAATCTTAACAATACCAGAAACTGAAAGAACGCCATTCCTATCAAGGGTCATCAAGGATCTTCCACCACCTGCATTTAATTCAGCATCATTGTGTGAACCACCTTTATACCAAGCAAAGTTTGCATCGCTACGAAAATATTGGGTCGAACTTTGTATGCCAATTCCATAGTTAGTTGACCATAAATTAAGCATTTGACGCACTTGTGAACCAAAACTAACTGAACCTGTTACTGATAAATCACCAGAAACTGTTAATGCTTGGGCTTTGACAATACCAGAAACTGACAAACTTCCAGCAACCTTAACTTCTCCTGTCCCTTTTGGTTTTAATCCTAAATCTTGATTAGCTTCACTTCCTGCTGCATAAATGGTATTGAAGCCAAAGCCAATTCCTTGAGTACCATTGCTATGGCGAAATTCTACACCATCATTATCAGCATTAAAATCACCGGTTATATATAAACCTTTAACGGCTGTGGGATGAGTTCCAGTACGAGTAGCTGAGGCAATATCTAACCTAGCAACTGGATTTATTGTACTACCAATGCCAATATTATTCCCTAACCGATTGATCAGCAAAGGTTTGCTACCATGAGATTGAATCCAAGAATAATCTTGATGATAGCCTAATCGTAGATTAGAAGCATTAGTAGGTCCTAAAACTAAAATCTGACCTGAAGGTTCTTGAGGTTGAGGAACAACAATACTTAGACTTCCCTTAATAGTGACATTACTATTGGCGTTTAAGGCCTCAGCAATAGTTAGCGGTCCCTTAAGAGTGTCGGCTCCATCTCGATTAATTTTTGCTGTTTCTAAGCGGTCGATTTCTTTGATTATGACATTCCAATCATCAGACTTGAGAATGTCACCCGGTTTTCTGTTGAGAGTGTCAGCTAATGGCATGATTGTCACCAATAATTAGAGTGTAAGTTGATTTCAAAAGGTGATTTCCCAAATCAGGGTGAGGGTAAAATCTGGAGTTTTATTAATCGGTTTAAAGATAACCCTATTATACATGACTTTATCCTCATTGAATAAAGCCGCTTCTTTTAATTCTCCATTACCTTCTTCCGCTTGGAGATCAGCTGTTATTGTTAGTTTAATTCTTTTACTGTCAGGTAAGAGAACTAAATCACTGTCTTTAATGGGATTTATCTTTTTGCGGAAGATTTCTTGTGCTAATTGTAAATCATCATCACTGACCGCTTTATCATTACCTCCAATCGCGATCTCAGAAACTGGTTTAATTGTGTCTTTGAAGTCTTTACTAAAAAGTTGAGCCACTAATCTCCGTCCAGAAGTGACAATAGTATTGTTAGCGTGAATTTCTTCTACCAGTTGATTATTCAAGTCTCTTTTTTGGATGGTGAGACTTCCTTTAATGTCCATTGTGTCTTGGATAGCCATAGCTATATCTCCTTAAGTAAATACAATTGTATCAAAATAAGTGTAATCAAATACGGCTGAGGTCAAAAATGTATCAGACATTTCCTGTTCAGAAAGTAAAGATTGTTGAGATCGACCATCAAATTTATCAGTTATGTTATGATCTTCTGAAAATTTGCCTTTTCCTTTAAATGACAATTTTTCCTGGATTTGATGGTCTTCTTGAAATTGTTGTTCATAAGCAATTTTAGCACAAATCCCCGATGCTTTGACTTTTTCAATTAAACTTTGGATTTGGTGGCGTGGATGATCTAAGCTTTCGTCAAAGCGATCACTGTAACCTGGGATTTGCCAAGGAATCTTAACTGTGAAACCTCCTGGAGTTATTTGATAAAAAGAGAATGTAACCACCAAGGAATAAGATTTAGCTTGTTGCTCAGATGTAATTGGATTATTTTCGGCATTTTCAAATAAAGAAAAGTCAAACAGAGTGTAATCAAAAGTAACTTGTGGATTGCCAATATCCGCTTCTATTGACCATTCAGATTGACCTAAAGGTAAACTCGGTATAGATCCCACAAGTGGAGGTTTAGGAATTGTTACTCCATTTACCATAGCTGAACCATCTGGTAGGATTAATAAAATTTGATTGATATTGAGACTTGCTTCATATTTTATAGATTGATTATTAGTGAGATTAATTAGACAAATATTCGTTAAAGGTGATAAAGAACCTTGCGGATTTTCACGATTATCTAAAATCTTGATTTGAATCGCAGGAATAGCCAGAACAGCATTGGGGTTCTGGACATTAAATCGACTGATATGAGGATGAATTGTCTCTTTAGGAAAAACCAATTCAGGAAAAAATTCAATTACCCGAATTAACTGACGATAAACCTTAAGGGTTCCATTTTTTTTAAGAATACGATAAACTTGTCCTTGGGTAGCATCGGTGAGTAACCAACATTGTTGAGATTTCTCTAACACAATAGTTGTCCCAAATGCCAAAATTAATCCTTTTTCTCGAAAGACTTGCTGAAGTTCTGCGGGTACAGTAAGCTTACTAAGAGAGGGTTCCAAGGTTATCGGAATGTCAAAAAGGTAAGATTCCCAAGGTTTGATCTCTTGGCTATCATCCGTACTCATTCCTAAGTTTGCAGCAACAATTTTGACTATTCCCTCTTTAGTTGAAGCACCAGATTTTAAAACATCGATTAGGCGTTCAAGACGTTTACGATAGACAGTAATATTTTTTTCTAAATAAGTGGGATAGGCTGTTTCTAACAGTAAGCGATTCAGCCGTTTAATTTGTGATTCAGACTGAATCAAGCTTTGTATTTCGCGAGATAGGCTTTTAAAAGTAAAACTTTCTTTATTATTTTCATAGAATTTGTCATCAGTTAAGATTTCCTGATTGAAAGCTTGAGCAAGTTGTTGAGCTACTTCCATTGCTGTCGGCGTTTCACTGGAGGGAATTTCCTCTGGATAAACCGATTCTAATAGCATCCGATTGAGTCGGATTAAATCATCTCCAACGATGACTTGAGATAGAAGGTATTCCGCTGCGGGGGAAAGCTTGGCTATTTCTAGATTAGTGGTATTTTCTGGAACCGATAACAAACTAGATAAACTAATTTTGTCAATTTCTAATAAACTGTTGATTGCTTGGGTTGATAAAAATGTAGTCGCTGCTTCAGCTTGATTAATTACAGCAAGTAATTGTTGGACAAAGGAAATATTTTTAAATAAAGCTTTTAATTGATTTTTTAAGTCAATCTCAATTTCAGGCGTAATATCTTGAGGTTGAAAAGGCGGGTTTTGTCGAGAAAGTATTCTTTGAATGTCTAGAGGTAAACGCCGATACAATCCTTTTGCTAATACTATCTTTACTGGTTCTAAGCCTTGATTAATTTGTTGGAAAAGGTTGATCTGTAAATTTCTTTGTTGCAGGTATTTATAAAGATTACGATCTTCTTGTAAAATCTTATTAAATTCCTTAACTAATGCAAGATTTAGATCAGGGTTAATAGATGCTGAACCATCATAATTGAATAATTTTTCTTTAGTTTCTGCTGATAATTTATCGCGCAGATAGCTAGTAAAAGCATCCTCTCCAATAATCAATTTAAGAATTAGTGATAAGTGAAACTGAAAATCCTTGGAGAAGTAGGAATTGCTGACATGATATTTATTGATTAAATTTTCTGTATTTTCAAATAATTTAATTTTTGTAAAAATATAACTCGATAAAGGGTTTTCTGAATCAACCAATTCTTTCACTAATAGGGAGATTTGTGTAAAATCACTAAGCTGAAATTCCGGATTGACTGTGGTTAATTGGGATGTTCCTCCCAATTCCGCTAACATAAGAGCAAAGATTTTATCTAAATCCCCTTTTTGAGTAGCGGTGAAACCCAGAGAACCAAAATTGTCTGCTGTATTAATAAAATGAGATTTTAAGACACGGATTAAGTCCTGCTCCACTTCGTCTAGTATCTCTCCAAAAACATCCAAAAATTGAGGTAAAAAACTCGTAGGATCTTCAGGAGGATAGAAGTGGGGAAACCGACTTATAATACTAGCTGTTCTACCACTAATTGTCATTGTTTTCTCAGTCTAGGACAAGATGAGAGTAGGGTCGTAGAAAAGTAGGGTTGTGGAAGAAATAAGACCGTTCTCGACAACCATATAAATCAGCATAGCAGGTATGGCTAGTTAAAGCAAGCATTTATATGGGATGACGATAACAATGCGCTAAATTAATTGAAACAGTCCACTGCTTAGTAGGGTTATTTCACTTCTACTGTTGCTGGAGGGTTGATTTCTTTGATTATTTCGACGGAACGAACATGAATCTCTTGATTGTTGTTAATATTTCTTGTTTGAGTGCGGTTATCAGCTTGAGAAGTTGCTGTTAGGTCAAAATTTTCGATAATGTAAGTAACGCCTCGCAATAAATTTTGTAATTCTGGCGAACTAATTGGTGTAAGAATAGCTTGTTGCAAACTTGTATAAGACAAGTTTTTCCCTTGTTCTGGCCTCGGAAATTCTTGAATGGCCTTAGTAACAGCTTTTTGTATTGGTTCAATCATATCTGTTTGCTTGAAGCCACTAGGAGAAGGAGTGGGAATTACCAATTTTAAACTTAATTTAGTAATATCTACCTTGATACTTTCAATCTCGCTAGTTATACAAAAATTACCAAGCTGCACTTTTTCCCATTGTTTAACTTCAATTTGCTTTTGATTGATCCTTAATTCTTCTTTATCGTTAATTATAGTGATAAAATCATTGATATCAAGCTTGAATGGCATATCCTTAATAACATTGTTGACCGCTTTTTCTAACCCATCAATGTCAACGTTTTCTTCGGGTTTAAGCGTCTCTAAATAAGCATTCAAACTGTCAATAATTTTTCGCTTAATTTCATTTTTCTCCTCATCATTAGTTTTGTTAGGAGGGGTAAATTGGACTGCACCAACGATTTGCAGAATGTTACGATAGATAAACAGATTTTCTTTGTCTAATTCGGCTTTTTCGGCAAAACTCAATTTAATTTCTTCTGGTGTAACTACTGCTAAAGGCGATAAATCTGAAGCTTGTAACTTCAAGTCTTTATCTTCAACAGTGATTTGAGCTTCAGCAATTTTATTTTTAATATCTTCTTTTTTCAGTGAGCCACCAGATTTTAGATTTGTGAAATATTCTGATAATTTATCGATAATTTCTTGTTCTCGAGAAGACTGAATATCCTGATTGATTTTCAATCGAATTACAATAGGAACTATTTTCACTTGTGAAGTTACCCAAATCTTACGCAGATAGATTTTTTGCGCTTCCTCAATATCAATTTTCTTTCGAGGATCATTATCAGCATAACATTGAGTTGGTGTACTGGGAATAGAGCCATTGTCTGTTGGGACATAGGTACAAATTTCAAAACGCTCTATATTATAGATATTTGTCACAGAAAGAATTTGGCGAGTTAGTTGAGAAAACAACAATGGTTGTCCCATTTTTATTTTACTAATATAATTAATGATGCTTTCTTCAACAGATTTTTCTATTGTCTTGCGCTCTATTTCTGATGTTTTTATACCTGGATTAATTTCAATCTTAAATACAGCATCTATAGGAACCAGTATAGCTGATTGTAAACGAACAAATACCCCCGCCGCTCTAACTTTATCAATCTGACTTTTTAGGCTTTGAACTTTAGTTTCATTGCTAAAATCAACGCCATCGACAAATATGTCAACTAAACCATATTTTTGGTCAGGATTATTAAATTTTTCAATCAGTTTAACTTCTTTAACGCTCGGCTGACTTAGAAGTGCATTTTCCAGAGCGATATTAGAAGCTTTTCCAGAAGAAATCAGGGCAATTTTAGCTCTTTTTCGTAATTCTTCATCGGTTTCTGTTTTCTTTCCAGTAAACTGTATAGGACTTTTATTGATGACTGATTTAATTCCAGGAATGGGAAGAGGCATAATATTAATTGTCTCCTCCTTAGTCACCTGTTCTTCTCCTCGTTCTACAGCTTGAATTTTAAGATCAAGAGTTTTTGAATTGGCGGGAAAAATTTGGGATTCAATAGTTGTATAAGCTTTTTTTTGTGATTTTTCACTGTCTTCTGTAGTCACTAAAGTTCCCACAGGAATTTCAATTATGTCGGTTCCTAAATCCCGTTGAAAAGTGACGGTTCCCTCGGCAAAATCTGGTAATCCTCGTTGAATTCCTAGCAAAGCTACCAACATTTCTAATTGTGAACCTTCTGCTGAATCAATAAAAGCTGACAGATAAACTTGATTTAATTGTTCGTAGAGTATCCCAATTTCATAAGCAAAAGATTCATACATGGTGCGAATAACGCTACCTACCTGAAAATCTGTCAAAGTAGGAACTTTTTCTTGGGATTTCTGCACCATGTTGGTGTAGATTTCTTCAAATTTTTTTGGTTCAAAAGTCATAATCTAATTCTCGGTGTTGGTGGAAGGATCATTATGGCTAAAGATTGATGGATAACTGAATGTTAAGAGCCGTAGATTCTCCTACAGGTTGCAAAATAATTGTTGTTAGTAAAACATTGCGTTTGTCTAAGTCGCGGGAAGGGGGTTCAAATCTAATTTCCTTGATTTCAGCAATCCGAGATTCTTGCTCTAAACATTCCCTAATATAAAGTTCTGCAAGCTTACGGGTACGAATATTATTAGGTTCTCCCATTAATAAATAAAGGCGAGAGCCATAGGATGGATGTCCTAATTTTGTCAATTCTCCCCGACGAGTATAAAATCTATTAACAATAGCTTGAGATAGATTTTTTCGTCCATCAACTCGATTAAGATCTTGTTTTTGTCCTAGTTCTCCCGGTGTTAATTGCAGATCAAATGTATTGAGACTGGTCATGTTTTAACCCCTAATTATTTATTTAAGCTTTGTTTGATTTCCTGAATTAATTCCTGTTTCATGGCGGAGGAAAGTTTTCCAGTAATTTCTTTTTCTACGGTAAGATTGCCTTTAACCGTCACTGTTTTATTGACAGCAGGACTTAATTCAATGTTACCGTCTAAATCAAAACGAATTGCTGCACCATTTTCTAGCTTGATTTCTAATCCTTGATCTAACAGGGTTAAAGAACAACTCGGTTGTTTATCCCTTTTAATGATAACTTTTCCACTAGCGGGGATGAGTTCAATATTACCCTCCTGAGTGACTGAGAGTTTATTGTTGTTGTCAGTAATTAAAGAAATTCCCTCCTTTTGATGTAAATTAATGAGAGCATGACCAGATTTATTCCCTTCGTGGGGACACTCCATATCTGTTCCTATGCACCATTTACCATTATAGGGTTTTTCGATGGGACTAGGCATATCATAAGGACAGATAAAAATCTGAAGAAAAAGCTCTGGTTTGTCTTTCGTTTTGTCAACAATTCCATCAGTTTGACTTGAATATTCATAATCACTGTTTGCGCCTTTAATTCTGACCATAATTTAATCCTCTTTGTCGATTTTACTTAGTTAATTATCCTACTTTTGTATTTCTTGCTTTAGCTTGAATTGAGTTGATTTTTTCAGTCGGAACCAGAATCGGACAAGGCGCACCTAAATTTCCCAGATGGGTATGAGTTGTTAACAAAATGTCATCATTATCGGCGATCGCATTGGCGGGAACTCTCCCCCCAACTTGGATACTAGAAGTAGCAGCATCGCCAATTTTTATCCCACCTAAACTTTTCAAAGTCAGATTACTACTTGCTGCATCAATAGTAATTCCTCCACTGGCAATTTCAATTTTACAAGTCCCATTATCAATCGTCAAAGTCGTCCCTTTAAGAACAATATTACACTGTTGAGTTTTTAAGGTCATATCGCCATCATTAAGATTAATTTCGCATTTCTCATTAGTTGTTGTGATTTCTTTGTCCTTCACTGTCACAATGCTTTTTTCATCTTTACTGGTAATGGTAATCACACTATCTTTATCAATCTTAATTTGACTACCATTTTCTAGAGGATGTTGTAATAAAAATTCTTGCTCTTGGTTGACAGGTGGCAGCTCTTGATCATTGTATAAACGACCAATAATCACGGGAGAATTTAGATCACCCCCAATAAAAGTAACCAAAACTAGGTCATCAACTTTGGGAATATTTACCCATCCTAAATGAGGAGTAGCAAGGGGAACTTTCCTGAGTTCAAAATCAGTTCCATCTGGCTGCTTTTTATTTTTCAATTTTACTGAACATTGATAATTATCTTGATCATTTTCTGCTGAATGAGGAAAAATTGCCGTAACAATACCAAGTTCAGTAGTGTAGATTTTTTGTGCTTCCTGTTGAGCAACTTTTTTCATTACGCCGACAATTGAATCCATTAGACTTCCTCCCAGTGAATGGTAGTATAAAATCCCTTCTTCCGAGATAAATAATGTTCTACTCCCGTAATTTTAAAAGTACCATTAAGCAACGATATCGGCATTTTAGCAATTTCAATGCTATCGCCTAATTTAGCTTCAGGTTCCCCCACAACTTTAATCACTCCTTTTTGTTTTTTCTGGTATTTTTTTAAGTAAGCTTTAGCAATTTTGTTAGCAATATCTTGAGTTCTAGCAGTAGAATCTTCTAGTTGCAAAGTTGCTGAAGATTTTTTGCCATCACTTCCTTTAACCTCTTTTTTAGTGAGCCAAGATACAGCTTTTTCCCCTTGTCCTTGACTAGCAGGACTTTCCCCATAAACTTCTACCCCAGATTGCAACGGATTTTCCTCCATCTGTTCCCAAGCAAGAAGATTAATGCCATACTCAAATTTATGTTTTTTTGAAGTTTTATAGGGAGCAAAAACTAACTGGTCTTCAATATTAGCATACAGATCAAAGCCGCATTTGTGAGCTAAGATTTGTAAATTTTCATAAACTGTCTGCTGATTTCCGATAACATAGACAGGAAATTTAATCCCATTGTCAACTTGCTTGACTTCCAACCCCAGCCTACTTTGAGCAATATTTTTTACTATATCTCCAGCAAAGGATTTTTCATAGAGGAGGTTAAATTTTGCCTTCGTCAAGCTACTAAAACTACTCATAGCTTCAATATTTACCTGATCAACCTGCCATTTTATTTGGCTAATTTTACCTTGAAAAACCTGGCTTAATTGAGAATTACTTCCTAATTTAACCGTTATCGATTCATCAAGAGAGGGAGCCAACGAATCAGCAAGACTGAGAGAAATCTGACATAAATTTACAGGAATATTCAATGAAGAACTTACCCGCAAGTTTAAAACCAACGATGAATCATCAACCGTATAAGTGGTAGTACCAATCGTTACTTTATAGTTAACTTGTAGAGGTTGATTCATAAATTTAGTTTAACCTCCTTCTCTTAAACGGGAATAGCTACTAATAAACTTCGGTAAGCATCACTGACATCTTCTAATCCGATACCTAACTCACTTTCTAACCCATATAATCGTTCAATTAAAGCTTTAAAAATACGATCAATTTTCTGGCGTATTTCTTGATAAGCAGCTACTACTTTTTGATATTCATCATTAAGCGCACCTTCTAAAGCTTTAGGAATATCAAGGATGAGTTTGACAATGTTAGCATGAAGTTCATCTAGTTTGTTGACTATTTCGGTGGGATAAATATCCTTCAATTTTCCTAAGAAAAATGGATAAATTGATTGTAAGCTCAGAATTATTTCTTGAGGATAAGCGGTTTCTAGCAGTAAGCGATTTAAGCGAATAGTTTCTAGTTCACTGCGCTGCGGTTTAGCAATTAAATCTTTAGCTTCTTGGGGAAGATTCTCAGCAACTAATTTGAAGCGTTCAGTGCCATAGAAATTTACATCTGTTAGTAATTTATTGAGAGCATTAAAAAGAGCTTTTTGCGTTCCTGGTTGCTTGGGATCAGCATTTTCTAGCAAAGCTTTTTGCGTTTCATTGAGAGTTGTCCAGAAGTAGGCTGAAACTGCATCCAATGGCTCTTTACGCCGTAATTTTGTCAAGAGATTTGCCACAGTACCACCTTTAAAATCACTGACATCATAGAAAGAATTTAGAATCAGCAAAGGTCTTAGTTCTTTAAGTTTATCAACAATCTCTTTGTAAATTGTTTCCAGGGAATCAATAATTTTATTTACAGTACCATCAATAGCAGTTTTAACTTTATTGATCGAATCTCGAATAAGTTTACCAAAATCAGCGGTTAAATTTTTCAGAATGTTGGCGATTTCTGTAGGAGCAGATTGCAAGCGTTGAATGACTTTCTTGATTTCTGCTAAGATAGTACGGGGTTGAGCCAGAATTTCATCCAAGCTACTAAGAATCCTTTTGAGCGGACCTGTCAACTGAGATTCGATTTCATTGGGAATGACTTTTTTTAAATCAGCAATAATTTGTTCATCACTTCGCGCTGTAGCACTTTTCAGTAAGTTGTCTAACTTTTTTTTGGTGGGAGTTGACGAAGGAGTTAGCTCTTTTATACTAGGATCGTTGTTGACTTTTGCAGTAACTAATCTTTGACGTAGAGCAGTCATACGAGTTAACAAATCTCGATAATCTACCGCAAATTCCGCCGGTGGATTAAAATTATCTAAAAGTGACTTGCTGCGATCCCATTCAGCCGTAAAATCCTCCGATGCTTTTTGATAATTGCTCCAAGCTTGGTTTAACTCATTCTTGGCGTTACTGATCGCAATGTTAGGCTCCGTTGCATAGTTGGTAAGATTAGTACGTAAGCTAGTTAACGCAGCAATCAACTTGGTTTCATCAATGTTATTAACCCGTTCTAGAATTTTCGCTTTAATGGTATCTACTTGTTGAATTTGTTCTTGGAGGTTAAGGCTCAAAATTTCTTCTAAAGTTTGCCAAAAACCAGAATTTAACACATTGTCTAATCCTAAACCGCTTAACAATTTTTCCACATCACCGATGGCTTCAATAACTTTATTGATCAGTTGTTCAACTGGTAAGTTATCTAAGATGCTTTTCAGTGCATTTAGCTTTTCCGTCAAGAACTGTGTGAGTTTTTCAGGAGAGAGAGAGTCAACAACTGCAAGTAATTTTTCATAAAGTTCTTCTAAACGTTCTAAAAGCTGATTAGGATTCAAAATTTCTAACTTTTCTAGTAAGGTTTCATACAGTTGTTTAACTGTCTCTAAAAGTACAGAAGGTTTATATTTATTCAGTTCCGTCACTAGAGATTGAATATAAGGATCAAGAAAAGTCTTAACTAAGGTTCCGGGAGCAAAAGATTTAACTTGTTCATCAACTTGTTTAATTTCTCCTTGAATTGAATCTACTAACCCAACAACCGGATCTAACAGAGAATCGAAGGCTGCTGTTAATTCTGGATTAACTACCCCAGGAACATCAATTTCTTGGAGAATTTTGACCCCTACTTTTAAGGCGGTTTTTTGTGCAGTTCCCATGGTAGAAACATCTATTTTTTTGAGTTCTATTTCTAATTTATTGGTTTGATTAACTGCTAATTGAAAAGCAGGTTCAAGGGAAACTTTCTGTAAAGCAGCCACCACTTGCTCGATACCTTGATCAGCTTTATTTAAAGCATCTTTAACCGGTTGACTCTGTAAAACACCTGTTACTTTACCCAGAAGTTCCTTGATTTTTGCTTTTAATTGTTCCTGACTAAGTTCAGTAGTAATTTTTTTATTTACTTCATCTAAAGATTTCTCAATTGTTTGAGTTGTCTGTTTAATTTGTTGCGCTACTGTTTCAATACCTTGTACCGCAGTATTAGCAAATTGATTGATCGCTTGCTTTAAAGGTTTAACAATTTCATCAGATTTTGCTGCTGTTTGTTCAACAAAATCAACTAATTTATCGATAGTATTAGTGAGATAAGCTTGAACCTGATCTAAAGCTTTTCCTGCTTGTTCAATTTTATCGGCGATCGCTTTTAAAATCTTGTTCCCGATTTCGCTGACTTTGGTAATAGCCTGATTAATTAAATCTTGTATTTTTGTAATGAAGGTTTTTAGTTGTTCTGTGACTGTGGTAATCCGTTCTTTTAAACTGTTGACAAAATTTTCTATGCCTTGAAACATTTTGGAAAGAGTTTCAATTTGTCCCCCTCCACTATTGGGAAGATTTGCTAAGAGCGTAGAAAACTTATCAATATCAAAAGAGTTAAGATTTTTAACTGCTAAATCAATCTGTTCTCCTTGAGAGTTAACCTCCGATAACCAGCTTTTGATTTGTTGTCTTAAGGGGATAATTTTCGCACGGCTTAAATTTTTAGGATTGAGAGATTTCAGAAAATTTTGATAATCTTTATAAAGTTGGGTCTGTTGATTAAGTTGTAAGGTATAGAGTTGAATCGCTCCATTGGGTAAGATATAATTAAGTTCTTGAATTTGTTCAACAAAAATTTCAGTTAAAGCGTCAGAACTAAGCCTATCTAACCATTCGTCTGGATTAGATAATTTATCAATAAAATTTTTAAAGGCTTTAATAATAGCATCTAAAACTTTACCCGGAAAAGCTTGAGCATTATTGAGAAACTCTTGAAACTCGTCAAAGGGAGTTGATTGATTTTTGGTAATACCAAGTTGACCAAAATTAGCATTACCAGTAATAGATGAAGTTAAATTACTAAGAGAACTATTAACTTGATCTGTGACAGCTAATCCTTTAAAAGTATCTGCACCTGGATTAGTCGGGATTGACTGGGTTAAAGTGTCTATACTAATGCTAGAAATATCGCCTAATTTTCCCGTAACCTGTGTTTGAATTTCACCTACAGAAAAAGGCGCTGTGGGGATTTCTATCGGATTGCTATTAATTTGTTTAGTTACTTGATCAAAGCTATTGTTTAAATCTGAGGAACGAACAGCGGTAAAAGTTACCCCTAAATTATCCTTAACTAATTTCTGAGAATCGGTAAAAGGTTTTCCCGCTTCCGCAAAAGTTGCTTGTGAATCTACATCAAGGGTTTGGATTTGATCGAGAATTGCTAAACTCATAATTTTTATTTAAAGTAATGGTTAATAATCCGAGCGTCTGACACAAATCGTCACATTTTTTTCTGCGCTGACAGTTAGGTGATACAGTGCGAGACTTAGAGCTAATCCCCGATTCTTTGAAAAGTCTTAGGACATCAAGGATTTCAGAGAAAATGGAACTGTTATCAAAACCTATGGTAATCATTATAGCAGGTGTCGGGGGACTGTCAATAAAGTTATAATGGGGAGGGGAGTGTGGAGACTGTGGGAGGAAAATCTCAAAAATCCTAAAGAACACCATATTTTCACTAAAGGTTAAAGAGTGATTTTAAATCACTAAGATTACCATCAAGAGTGCTAGTTGCTTCTTTGATAGGATCGAGAGAAGCTTTCAAGGGTTCTATCGGATTAGTAATTGCTGGAATTGAACCAAATTGTAAAGCATCTGGTAGCATAGCAACGGTCATAAAACTAGCAGCATCTGCTTTAATATTAGCATCAACACCAGCCACTTGTGCAAATGCTTGACTGGGAGTTGGAGGGACATATTCAGCTAAGGTTAAAGTATAGCTAAATTGCTCGGGATCTGTGGCAGATTGAACAACGGCAAACCTTTCTAAAATTACTTGACTAAAATAGGCTTGTCCGATAATTTCAGCAATAAATTCAACGGGTTTTTGCTCTTTGTAAATTTTTCTTAATTTCTCTAAATCAGCTAAGTATTTATTACCATAAAAAATGCCTTTGATTTGTAATCTTACCGAATCTCTACCAAAATTCTGGACTAGGTTTCCCTGTTTTCCCGGAATTTGGTGATAGACAAAGTTATTTTGCTCGATTGTCTCGATTTGATGTACTCGATTCAGTTGAATTCCTGCAATTTCAATTGCCATATTTAACCTCCATAAAATCGTCGGTATTCTTGATTAATTTTTGTTTGTAGAGTTTCTAGAATATAATCTAGATCGATTGCTTGTTGTTCAGTATCTTGCAGGCTAGGGTGTTGATTGAAAGATTGATTCTCAGATTGCTGTTCATTTATTTCTAATTCTGTTTTTTGAATATTAGAAAAGTTGCTGTTAATATTATTAATTTGATAATATAACTTTTCTCTGGATTGCTGTAAAAGTTGGGGTGGAATTGGTAACATCTCAGCAGGCTGAGAGATAATATCAGCCGCTGTTGCTGAATCTAAGGGTAAATTTTCTCCTGATATATCCCTAACCAAATCGGTTAATTCTTGCCAGTTTTTCGGTTCAGTCTTTTGTCCAAAATTTTTCCAAGGGGTGGTTCCTGAATTGAGATTATCTGAATCTAAGGGTAAATTTTCTCCTGATATATCCCTAACTAAATCGGTTAATTCTTGCCAGTTTTTCGGTGAGGGATTATTTGACTCAATTTCAGTCTTTTGTCCAGAATTTTCCCAAGGGGTTATTTCTGAATTGAGATTATCTGAATCTAAGGGTAAATTTTCTGATGATATATCCCTAACTAAATCGTTTAATTCTTGCCAGTTTTTCGGTTCAGTCTTTTGTCTAGAATTTTCCCAAGGGGTAGTTTCCAAATTGAGATTATCTGAATCTAAGGGTAAATTTTCTGATGATATATCCCTAACTAAATCGTTTAATTCTTGCCAGTTTTTCGGTTCAGTCTTTTGTCCAGAATTTTGCCAAGGGGTTGTTTCCAAATTGAGATTATCTGAATCTAAGGGTAAATTTTCTCCTGATATATCCCTAACTAAATCGGTTAATTCTTGCCAGTTTTTCCCTGAGGGATTATTTGACTCAATTTCAGTCTTTTGTTGAGGATTTTGCCAAGGGGTTGTTTCCAAATTGAGATTATCTGAATCTAAGGGTAAATTTTCTCCTGATATATCCCTAACTAAATCGGTTAATTCTCGCTGGCTTTTCGTTGCGTTATTCTGCGGATAAATATTATTAGCTTGATGATTATCATCAAAACTTATCTGTTTCTTTTGACGAATGTTATATGAATTTTCTTGCTCCTTTTGTAAAGGCGGATAATTGCTTGTTCTTACTCTTGGATTGGGTTGAGTATAATCAGAAGCTGAAGCCAAAGATTGACGAGAAAATGACATGAAAGAAGAAGTATTTACTCCTAAATCAACTGGGGAACTATCCCTTTCAAGAGAAGACATTTTCCCATTTTTAGACCTTAAAGATGGAACAAAATCAGCAGTTAGCCAAGCCTCCCAATCTCTAAATAAATCGGTTATTTCCGATAAATCTTCTACAGCAAGGTGCAATCTTGCTAAAGGTTGCAGGTCTTTTTCTAAAAGCTCTATACTATTGAGCCAGTTGTCAATTAAAGAGTAATTCCATTGTTGAAACTCCTGATATAATTCTAAACCGAGGCTGACTAAAAAATCATCATTCATGGTTTTTGGTTGAATCCTGAGCGATCATTTGTAAATATAGAGAAACTTGCGCCATTGTCATTGTTTGTACTTGTTGGGGAGTCCAACCAAATTCCCTAGCGAGGATATAAGCTGCTTGTACCCAAGGGGACTGACTAACATCTAGGAAGGATTTTTTTTTCCTGTTAAACCACTAATTTCGCGGATATTGTCAATTAAAAAATTGACCAATCCTAAGGGTAGTTGTTTAACTTGTTCCAAGGATAAAGTTGGCTCAACTAAGGATTCTTTAATCATTAAAAGGGGAATTAATCCTGCATCCTGTCGGGAAGCTTTCATGATTAATTGAAATCTCCCAATAGTCAGAGGACGAATCTGGACAATTCGCCTCGACTCTGGGAATTTATCGGCTGAAGTATCCAGTTCGCCAGGATGCAAAATACTGACTGGGATAGCAATATCAAAGGTGACAGAAGCACCCGCTAACAGGTCTTCTGGAGTCAGAGAAATTTCAGCCATAATTGTTAGCCTGCGGTTTCTTCGCTGCTGATCCGTAAAGCGCGGAAAGTAACCCCTTCCATAATAAAATCATCTTCTGGCAAACTGAAACTCCACTTTTCAAACTTGACCCCAAATAGTACGAGTTTGCTGCTATTACTGGGGAGTGCGGGATTTTTCAAGTTGATGACGATGTTGAAAGTTGGTTGCGGAATTGGGTCTGCTGGCGGTGGACTTTTTGCCGCATCACCTAACAATAACCGCAAGAGTGCGCCGTTAATGTGAGCGCGTTCAGCAAAGCCTGAAACATCAACATTACCGGGACGAAGTTCAGTAGGAAAGCGCTTACCAATTTCGTGATAGGGTCTGATCTCATTCTGGACGTTCACCTGTACATTTCGCAGTCGTCCGACAACATTAGAAAACTCATACTCACTAATCAGTCCATCCGCCAGTTTGCCTTCTTCGGTGGCTTTGTCATCCACAGCTAACACCAGGGTAGCATCAGACCCTCGAAAAACGTTGTTATTAGGCATAGTTTTCCTCCTTTGGGAAGTAATTGATCGGTGGGTTAACCGAGATACATGGTTACTTTGATGAAGTCAATACTAAAGGTCGGTCGCAGAGTCATGGTCACGATCGCTTCTCCGGCAATTTCCTGAACTCGGTTAGCGGTGACGGCTAACTCATAGCTAATCAGAGCTTCATCCTGGACCATGCGCGTCAAGAAGGCATCAAGAGTAGCTTTCATCGCTCCCCGCACCCGTTCGTTGTTCAACTTGCCTATGTAGGGATTGCAGGCGGAGCGCACCCCGTAAATGGCAAAGTCAACAATCCGGCGGGTAGTAATCTGATGCCAAGCAGAATTGGTGGCGGTGGTAATGCCTTTGACCACCCGAAAACCCTCCCGTTTCTCGATCGCCAGCACGCGGTTGCCGACCAGCTTTTCCAGCTGGGAGGTGGAAAACTCTTTGGCGAGTCCAGGAATCGTCAAAGGTTTGTTAGTCGGACTAGCCTGCACCGGCAGAGATGCCAGTAGTCCAGCGACTGCTGCCGCTGTGTAAGCGCCTGAGAGTTTGACCTGGGGGGAGATTTGTAGTCCTGGTGCGACCAAAATCAGGCGATCGCTATCCAGGGTGTGTCCGGCGATCGTGTTAACATCATCAGAGGTTCCGCTACCAATAAGGCCGATCCGTTCTCGCTTGATTGTCGCAGTTGTGTTCAAATGACCCAGCAGTGCTGTCACCATTTCGGAGTTGGTGACATCCTGTCCGGCCAGCAAAACCAAGTTTATTAGTTCATTCTCCAATTGTGCCAGACTATTTTTATATTCCTCAGCACTAGCCGGTTCTCCATCGGAGCCTGCGGTAAATTCCTCACCACTTTCGCTGGTGTTTCTTGGCAAAGTAGAGGAAGAGCCTTCAGCTAGAGTGGCAGTTACTAAAGTAGAACCTTTAGTCTGGTTATTGACTTGTTGTTCCAGGTCGCCGGACTTAGAAATGGTATAGGTTTCTTTAGTATTTTGATAGGTTAGCTCGACTTTCTTGCTGTTAGCAGGCGAGTCAGCATCAGTGATTTTAATCTTGATATTATTGCCCCGGGTTCCTGGAGTTTTTGCCTCCAGTTTCACCAGATTTTTATCGGAGCTATCTTTGATTTGGTAGGCAGCTTTGGTGGCGGCTGTACGAACTGCATAGACAGTCTTACCGCCATTGTTATAAATCTGCTCCAGTGCTTGAATTAAGGTTAGTTGGCGAGCGGGATCAATGTCCCCGAAAATTTCCTTGGCTTCCGAAAAACTGCCAAGAATTTGTACTTCATCCACTGGTCCTTGGGCTGCGGTTCCAACAATTCCGATATTTCCTGAAACAACCTGACCAGCGCTAATCAGTCCTTCATCTCGTACTGTTATATAAGTACCCGGTAAGATGGCCTCAACCATGAGAGGTTCCTCCTCTTTTGGGAAAATTTTAGGTTTATCGTAGCCACCTGGTTTACTCTCGTCGTTCCGAGTAGGAGTCGTGCCAAGCAGAGAATAAACTCACAAGCGAGCCGATTTAATTGTAGCCGACATTCCGCAGACCTTCATATACTTTTATATATTTTTACATTCCCCAAGATGTTTTGACGAAAAACCTTCATTGTAGAAACTACTATTGAGAATATTTTCAAGAGTAAATTTTTTATGAGAAAAAATTTACAATTCTTCACCTTGATAAAAATCCATGATTGTAGCTATAGTCCTTACTGGCAAGGGGTGGTCAGCAATATATTAGTAAAAATTATCAATTGAATGTTAAGAAGTGCGGAAAGTGGGTTTAAAATTGGATGGGAACGAATCGCCCCTAAACCACCATGTCATCAACAGATTCTGGTGGTGATTCGGTAGTAGTGATGGCGGCTTAATCCTTTGCTTTGCTGTGCATTGTAGTCATGGATAAAATACCAAAGGGTTCCCCAACGTGATTCTCCATTTTTTTAGAGAAAGATAGACTGTCTCTCACTAGCCGAGAAATCCTTTGTCGAAAGGTATTATTTAATCTTTCAATAGGATTAGTTTGACCAGTTTCTTTACCTACTGCCCGATGACGTTTACTAGGAATTACTGTCTTATAGGACTCCCAAAAGTCTGTGTAAGCAACCGCACATTGTCGGTAAACACCGGGTAAACTGGCCCCAAAGTTTTTTGGCTGATTGACGACTCCTATCTCCGCGCATAGGGTTTGCGGCAAAAAGTTTTTGCCGCAAACCCCACTTAGGGTGCGGAATGTGGGTTAAAAAGATTGTATCCGTCAATAACATCTTGACAGACCAGTAGCTTGACGGTGGGAGTATGTCAATGATTACTGTCGCGGTTGTACGGGGAAACCTTGACGCTGAAGCATTTCCGCCGCATCTTGGCCCGGTTGATAGTTGATGCCGAGGGTAGAGGTGGCCGTATCTTCGATGATTTTGGGAGTGAGGAGAATAATCACCTCCGAGCGATCATTGCGATTGGTACGACTGCGGAATAAAGCCCCTAAAATGGGAATATCCCCTAAAATCGGCACTTTTGTCTCAGAACTCTGTTGGCGCTCTTGGATAATCCCGGAAAGAATTAAACTCTGTCCATCCCGGAGACGAATTAAACCAGAAGTCAATTCCCGACGAATCAGAGGGGTAAGGGTGTTGACTGTCAGACCACCGCTATCAAATCGAATTGGAGATCCCGGAGAGGCAACAGTGGGGCTAACCGACAGGGAAATAAAGCCGTTATCATCCACCTGATCGACGTTTACCGCTAAAGTTAATCCAGCATCGGCCAGTACAGGGACAGTGGTGCGTACGCCACTGAGAGGATCTACACTTGTCGCCACACTTTCTAGCACTTTCTCGGTGAGCTTAACGGTGGCCTGTTGACCTTCCTGCACCACCAGGGAGGGATCGGTGAGAATCTTGGCATTTCCTGTCTGAATTGACGCTTGCAGGGTCATCAGGAATTTTTGGGGATATTGGAATAGGGTCGGGGGTTCGTATTCGTACTCTATTATTCCCGTCTCTGGGTCAATATTAACATCACTCAAACCGGGTTGGAAGGGGTTAACAGTGCGACCAAAACTAGGGCGCGAGTAGGGTGTTAGACCCCCTGAAAAGTCATTCGGTCCTTGGTTAACACGGCCAAAGGGAGCGCCATTCTGAATGTCAAAAAAAGGTTGAATTTCTGCTGTCCCCGTACCCGATATGATATCGAAAATCGGCACAACAGGCTGTGCAAAAGCCCCCGGTCTGCCTACAGTTGAGCTAGTGGGTGGGTTCATATTACCAAAGTTCAGCACTGCCGCCCCGTTATCTTGAACAAAGAAACCATCGTTAAAACCGAAGGAAAAACTACTGTTAAAACGGTCTGTATTGAGCAGGTTAACATCGATAACTTTGACATTAACCACCACCTGACGGCGACGGGCATCTAGTTGGGTTAATAAAGAGGTGGCGATCTGGACTTGCCGCGCCTCGCCGATTAAATTGATAGAATTAAGGCGCTCGTCGGCGGCAACTCTTAAACCAGTTAAAAGTAAGGCAGCTTTTGAGCCTTTCGTTTCTTGGGGGGCCAGTGGCTCTAGGGTGGGAGGAACATCCCGGCGACCGATGACTCGTCCGGTGAGGGGATCGACGATATCCTCGGTTTGGGTAACTAAACGCTGGTATTCTGCCCCTTGGGTAGCGAGGAAAGTGGCGGCGGCGACAGATTTAACTTGGTTGAGACGCAGGGTGCGGCTAATCAGATTACGAGCGCCTTGGGGTAATTGCGCCCCAACAAAGATAGTTGTACCCTGACGGTTGGCCTGGAGTCCAGAAATTAACAATACGGCATTAAAAATGTTTTCCACCGATTCGTTAGTAAATTCTAAGGAAACTGTCTGAGAGGTGGCGTTAGTTTCCCCCTGGGCGCTGGTGAAAACGACGTTATAACCGGCATAGTTAGCAAGGGTCATTAACACTTCTCTAGCGGAAGCTTCCCGGAGTAAAACACGAGGTACAATCATATTACGCTCGAATTTGACCTTTTCGGCACTAGCATCGATGTTAGAGATGGCAATATCTCCCACCGGTGGGGCGACGGCCCGGGGTAGGGTGGGAGCGCCGGGGGCTTGGGGTGCGCCTTGAATGATAATTTCGGGGTTGGGGACAAGGGGCGCACTTTGGGCGAGCAGTTTTTCACTAGCTAAAATGCGATCGCTGATCTCCTTTTGTACGGCATCGGGGGTGGGAACGAAATTCTTAGGTCTTTTTTGTAAATTTTCTTGACTAAACTCTTGCGAAAATTCAATTTTTGATGTAGTCGATTTTAACTCTGAACCATCGAAGGAAATGGGGGTTTCGGCCAAAGCGCTCAGGGGAGCCATCAATAAAAACGAGGCAATTTGGGGGATAAACAGGGCATAACGGGACGAATTCACTTTAATTTCACTCCTCAACAATTGGGGGATTCAACGGACAAAAAACTAAACACTCACACTGGATTGAAGACTATTATTGGGGCGGACTAGCGGGGGGTTGACCTTCGGCGGGGGGTGGCGGTGCTAATTTCGCTAATTCGGCGGCATTGAGAGGAATAATCACATCGAGAATAAAAGTCGTGGTCACGGGTTTATCGCCTTGGGGAACGATAGTGGCTTTATTGTTGCCAGTACTAACCACTTTAACCGCCGATCCTTCCTTTTCCATCTGGGTATTGAGACTGTTGAGCAAAATGAGCGGCTGTAATCTTTCTAAATCCCGAATAACCTCTTGAGTGTTAGCATAGTTCCCTTCGATCTTGACGTTAAGAGTTTGACGTTTGAGCTTATTATTAACCGCGCTACCGAGGGAACCATCGGAAACCACCACTGGTTCTGGTCCTTGGGGTTGGAAACTAATCAGCTTAACATTGCGAGACTTAAAGATCTTGCTAATATCTAAGAGAATTGTGCTTAAGTTCTTTTCTTGAGCGAAAAGCGCGAGAATTTGCTGTTTAGTTGCCTCTTTTTGTTGCAACTGACTCTCAATTTTTGGTAATTCGGCCGGCCCGAGACCGCTTTTTTGTTGATCTATCTGTTGTTGTTTGCCGGCTGCATCGTTTTGCAACTGTTGCAAGGCATTATAAGCAGGCATCACCCAGTTAAAAAGCAGATAGAAAGAGCCAAGTAAACCTAGCACAGCGGCAGCGATGCCACTATTGCGGGGAGTAAAAGTTATCCCGAAAGCGATAGGATACTCCTCAAATTCCTCAAATTCGCGATCTTCAAATTCTTCGGTAAAGGTCATGGTTGAATGGCTCCTTGGCGTTTGAGAGTATTAATCCTAGTGATAACTCCGAGTGCTCCATTCCGGGTAAGATTGAGCAGTTGTTGAGTAGCGGGAGTATCACTTAATTGGGCGGTGATCACAAATTGAACCGCTTGCGGGAAACTCACACTAATATTCTTGTACTGATTAGCCACCTGTACGGGCAAATCGGCCAGGGCAGCACTTTCGATCACCGTTTTCTTACCCTGTAAAAAAGGGGAAGCTTGCAGGGTTAAGAGATAATCATTGACTGCTTCGTAACTACTGGCAAAACCACTGATTTTTAACTGAGTAGCCCGATTCGGTTGCCCTTGATCTGGGGCAGCGGGAACCTCCACCTGCTGCACACTGGTTAGCTGGACGCTAGGGGGAGTTTGTTGGCGAATTTCTTGAAGAATGGCTGACCAAGGCCTAATCTGATTGAATACAGTTACCAGAGATTGATTTTCTCCTTCTACTGCCGTTAATTGCGCTCTCAGGTCTTCTAGCTTTTTGCTTTGGGCTTGCAGTTGACCTAATTCCGCGTCCAGTTGCTGAATTAGGGCCTGAGTTTCGCTGGTTTGCCAACCGACGCTTAAACCGAGTAATCCCGTCAGTGCTAATAATCCGGCCCCCACTCCCACACCGATCAACAGGGGTGTTTGTTTACGCAGGTTAATAGCGGTGGAAATCTTGGCCGCGGGGGTTCCTTTCCCCGTTTGGCTAAGATGGCGATCCTTAAGAAAATTAACGTCAAGACTATACATAATTTTTGTCTATACCTCCCGTAATCCTAAACCGAGAACTGTTCCTAATCCCGGTCTTTCGGTATTAGGAATCTCTTGAGTTGTATCTAAGTTCAGTGATGCGATCGGATCGATTGCCATGGTGGGGACGCTGAGACGTTGAGTAAAGTATTCGTCTAGTTGCGCTAAACCGCCCCCGGGACCTGCTAAAAGTAATTGGACGATTTCCAGTTCATCACTTTGGTTAAGATAGAAATTAATCGATCGCCGTAACTCATCGGTTAATTCCCCTAAAACGCGCATCAGTGCCGTCATCCCAGCGTTAGTAGGGGCCCCAGAAGTGCCGGTATTGGTGCTAAGACTATCAAAGGCAGTAATCGGAATTGTCATCCCCAAAAGAATCTCAGGACTGCGGGAGGTGGGCAAATTCATCGCCCTGGAGAGGGCATTTTGTAGCTGGAAAGTGCCGATGGGGACAGTGCGGGAAAATTGGGGAACGCCGTCCACCACGATGGCAATTTCCGTGTTATCAAATTCTATATCAACAATAACGGCGGCTTCATTGGAACTAAACTGTCGCAAATGCTCGCGAATCGTCCGAATTAGGGCAAAACTATTAATTTCTAGCACATCTACCTGTAATCCTGCCTGTTGGAAGGTTTCCATATAGGCATCGGTAATCTCCCGACGAGTAGCAACTAATAATACTTGTACTTTTTCGATCCCGTCTTCATCCTGAAAGTAGCCTAGTTTTTGGTAGTCGAGATCCACTTCCTCGCGAGGATAGGGAAGGTATAAACTAGCCTCATGATTTAAGACCAGATTTCGCAATTCCTGATCGTCCAATTCCGAGGGAATGGGGATCATCCGGATCATTGACTCGCGCATCGGCACACCAGTAGCGACTCGTTTGCTGTTAATTTTATTTTCCTTGAGGAATTCTTGGATTAATTCCGCTAAAGCGGGGGAATCGACGATTTTTCCCTCCTCAAAGATGCCTTCCGGGATATCCGACCAACAACATTTAACTAATTTATAATTTTGTCCCTGTTTGGCGATCTGAGCTATGTTAATACGCTCCGGGGTGATCTCTAACCCAACACCTTGAGGTTTTTTTGTCAATAGCTTTTTAAAAAAACTTACCATAGATTTTCCTGGGCAGATCTAAGAGAATTAGTGATTAACAAAGCAAACAATTTTTTGACCTGATTTCATTTAGTCCCGATCAAGGCAGTAAATCAGTCTATCAACGATCCTGACTGGGTAAATTACCCAGAAAAGGTAAAAATCGAGAAGGAGAGAAGCTATTTCGTCCCTAAATACTAACCCGATTATCCGTGTTCAGATCTAGGTTAATCTTAACTGGGTGAGAGGAGAGGAAGTGCTTATTGATGGTGATATTGTAATCAATTTTGGTGAAAGAACCAAGTCCAAGCCAAAAATTGGCCATTACCCCCCCCTTTTTTTTCTGCTCCACTAGATCAAGCCAGCCAAGCCTAGTTAGGGTTTGCGGCAAAAAGTTTTTCCTGGTGCCACAGGGTGTGGGGTGTGGGGTTTTACCCATTTTCAGGTGGTCAATTACCTAATTTTCAGGGAAAAAGTCCCGGAATTTTCCCCCCCATCACTCCAATGGTCGGCACTTTTTGAAAAGTCTAAAAACCTTATCCAACAAGGTTTTTAGATTTATTCAGCCAAGCCTAGTTAGAATACCCAATTCTCTAGAGAAAATTGCAATTTTTCTAGACAATATTTTTTCCTGACTCCAGGAAACCGGCGCTCTTATGCTTCTGACGGGCGTGATTTTCCCGTATAATTAGGAGTTTGCACAGTGACAAAAGAAGTTAAGGAGCGAGTTCCATGGCACGAATGTACTATGATGAGGATGCCAATTTAGATTTATTAGCGGGAAAAACGATCGCTATTATTGGTTATGGTTCCCAGGGTCATGCCCACGCATTAAATCTCAAGGATAGTGGCGTTAATGTGATTGTTGGTCTATATCCCGGCAGTAAATCGGCCATCAAAGCCAAAGAAGCCGGTATTCCGGTTTATGATGTGGCCCAAGCCGCTAAAATTGCCGACTGGATCATGATCCTCTTACCGGATGAAGTGCAGAAAACGATTTATCTCCACGAAATTGCCCCGAATTTAAGCCCAGGCAAGGTTTTGTCTTTTGCCCACGGCTTTAATATTCATTTCGGTCAAGTGGTTCCCCCGGATAATGTCGATGTGGTTATGGTTGCCCCCAAAGGACCGGGCCATCTCGTCCGTCGTACCTACGAACAAGGTCAAGGGGTCCCCTGTTTATTCGCCGTCTATCAAGATGCTACCGGCCAAGCACGCGATCGGGCAATGGCCTACGCTAAAGGTATCGGTGGCACTCGGGCCGGGGTTTTGGAAACCACTTTCCGCGAGGAAACAGAAACGGACCTTTTTGGCGAACAGGCAGTATTATGCGGCGGTTTAAGTGCTTTAATTAAAGCTGGCTTTGAAACCCTCGTGGAAGCTGGTTATCAGCCCGAATTAGCCTATTTTGAGTGTTTACACGAGGTGAAACTGATCGTCGATCTGATCGTCGAGGGCGGTTTAGCTAAAATGCGCGATAGTATTTCCAATACAGCCGAGTACGGCGACTATACTCGCGGTCCGCGGGTGGTGACGGAAGCGACTAAGACCGAAATGCGGAAAATCCTCGGGGAAATTCAATCGGGACAATTTGCCCGAGAGTTTGTCCTCGAAAATCAAGCAGGTAAACCGGGTTTCACCTCTATGCGTCGTCAAGAAGCAGAACATTCGATCGAAGAAGTCGGCCAAGATCTGCGGGCAATGATGAGTTGGCTTAAACGCTAGTTCTCTTTTTTTTCGGTGGGGGGTTGGACGCAACGCGGCAATTCTTGCCCTTGCGTCCGTCCCGACACCCCACACCCCACACCCCAAAAGGAAAACCTCCTATGTCACCATTTAAGATAACTGCTGTATTCCCATTTCAGTAGACCTCCTGCAAAAATAAGTTATCGAGCCGCTATTGGGTCACAATATCTAAAAGCTCGGATAAATTCGACATAATCTTAGGTTTTATGGATAGTCTAGTCGTCTCTTGTCTTTTTTCTTCTCCTGACTCCCGACGACCGGCTCCTGACTCCTAACCCTAACAACAATTTTTGATTTTTACAAGAGGTCTAGTAGATCGCCTCTCGTGATTTGACCAGACCGATCGCCCGTAAACCGGCAATCACACCACAACCGATCACCATACCGACGAGGGAACGAATCAGATTTTCTATGGGAACGATCCCAATTAAAGCGATCCAGACTTCTTCGGGCCAGTTAAAAATCGAGTAGGTAATGGCGACGGCCCCTAAATGGGAGAGGCCGCTGGCGGTCCAAGTCCCCCCAAAAATTCCCGCCGCTACTAGGACAAAATTGCTACCTTTGATCCAATGGGTAAACAGAGTCCGGGTTGGTAGGATAAATAATACCAAAGCCGACCAATCGACGAAAGCCCCAGCAATAAAGACTCGTGGCGAAATGCCGTTCAGTCCGATCGCCCGGTTAGCGTAGATAAACAGGGGAATCAGAAAAATTAACGTCAATCCTAACCACCAATAACGGCGTTTTTTGCCTAAAACCATTGTTCCCGCCACAAAACTGGCTATAATTGCCCCAAAGACCGAAATAGCGGGAATTCCTGCCGTGTAGGGGGCAAGGAAAGCCCCAATTAAGGACCCAATGCCACTAGCGATCGCTCCAGCGATCGGGCCGAGTAACCAACCCAAGAGGGGAAAAACCGCTTGACTGAGGGGCATACTACCGCCGGAAGCGAGGACAATGGAGAAGGGAATAAAAGAAAGAGTAGTGACAATGGCCGCTAAGACGACAATATAGGCGATCGGCGCACCATCAATAGCGGCACTACTGACAGCTTCCACTTTGCGTTCTTCCCCTTCGGGGATAATATCTAGGGTCATAGTTGCAAGGGTAATTCTAACTTTTCTATCATCCTCTGGTTTGATCTTCTTCGGGCAATGATTGATTTTTTCGATAAGAGCGCACGGTAATGTGATCCTAAATCCGTTGAGTATGGGCTACATATTAGGACAGGCACTCATGCAAAACGGAGAATAAATAATCAGTCTTTAATAACTGGATTTATAGCGTTTCCTGTTCGCAAGAGGTACATTATCGATGTTAAAAAGCTTTATCAGCAAAGGTTTAACTGTGCCACATAGTGTGAGAACCGCTATAGTATTGTAAAGTTTCAATACAAATATAGTCATATATAGTCAGGCATTGTAATATATAGACATGAAACTATCAGACTAGGCAAAAAAAGCAGCAATAAGTTATCGAACGGCTTGGAGATGGTGGAAACAAGGAAATTTAACAGGTTATCAATTGCCTTCTGGTACAATTATCATAACGGATGACAACCCTTCAAAACCCGACGCTGAGTTAAAAGACAACGGACAATAATGTTAGTAGCCGAAAGACACATTATCAAGAAAGGACATAGATTTTGGGCTGAGATAGATAATTGATCTTGGCAGTCTAAAAATCTCTACAACTCAGCCAATTATTTAATCCGACAAAACTTCATTTATGGTCATGGCTATTTGACCTATAATCAGATGGCCTCTCTGAGGTCAAAGACAGAACAGTATCAAGCTTTACCTGCTAAAGTTTCCCAACAAGTTTTAAGAGGATTAGACAAAAACTGGTCATCATTTTTTGCCGCTGCATCGGAGTTTAAAAGTCACCCCGATAAATTTCTGGGAAAACCAAAAATCCCTGGCTATAAGGAGCCAAAAAAAGGACGAAATCTCTTAGTTTACACGATTCAAGCTATAAGCAAAGTAGGTCTTAGGCAAGGGTTAGTCAAACTATCAGGTACTTCAATTGCCTTGCCGACAAGAGTGGCGGAGCGCATAGCAGAAGTCAGAATAGTTCCTAAATGTGATTGTTATGTAATCGAGGTAATTTATGAGAAAACCGAACAGTTCTTAGCTCCTAATGAAAAGATAGCTGCGATAGATTTAGGCATAGATAATTTGATGGCTGTAACTTCAAATCAACCGGACTTTATCCCTTTGTTGATTAATGGCAGACCGTTAAAAAGCCTGAATCAATTTTATAACCAACGTCGAGCTAAGTTACAATCTCTGTTAAAAGGTAATCGTCAAAGTTCCCAGAGGATTCGCCGTTTAACCCGTTGCCGTAATCAGAAAGTAGATGATTATCTTCATCAGGCTAGTCGTTATTTAGTAAATCTCTTAGTTGAGCAAGAGATAACAACTTTAGTAATTGGGAAAAATGACGGTTGGAAACAAGAAGTGAACTTAGGAAAAGTCAACAATCAAAAATTTGTGACCATCCCTCATGCTCGATTAATTGAGATGATTAGTTATAAATGTCAATTAGAAGGAATCTCTGTGATTCTTCAAGAAGAATCCTATACCTCAGCTTCTAATTT
>NZ_JAPZSR010000089.1:0-16098 GCF_027531875.1 Microcystis sp. LE19-84.1B
GCCCAAATAACCCCAAAAACCCGTAGGGGCGCATTGCGTGCGCCCAAATAACCCCAAAAACCCGTAGGGGCGCATTGCGTGCGCCCAACCCACCCAAAACCCGGCGCGGCGCATTGAGTGAGCCCAAATAACCCAACAAACCCGAAGGGGCGCATTGCGTGCGCCCAACGCCCCCCCAACCCGTCGGGGCGCAAGGCGGGCGACCACATCACCCCCAAACCCCGTAGGGGCGCATCGCGTGCGCCCAAATAACCCCAAAAACCCGTAGGGGCGCATTGCGTGCGCCCAAATAACCCCAAAAACCCGTAGGGGCGCATTGCGTGCGCCCAACCCCCCAAAAACCCGTAGGGGCGCATTGCGTGCGCCCAAATAACCCCAAAAACCCGTAGGGGCGCATTGCGTGCGCCCAAATAACCCCAAAAACCCGTAGGGGCGCATTGCGTGCGCCCAAATAACCCAAAAATCGCCCCAAATCCCCAAAAAACGGGCAGGCCGATAATTGCCGGTGGGACGATTATTGCCGGTGGGCGAACGCAGTTCGATAAACTCACTGACCACAGTTCGCCCCTACAAAATCGACCGGCCTTTGGGCGGGAAAAAAAGAGAAAAACGGTTACAGAGTCCTCCCAGCACCGCACACCACCCGAAAACCGTTGAAGTAGTAGCTGTCGCGGCGGTTGTCGTAGATGCGGTAAGCGGAACGGCAGCTATTTGGATCGAAGCACCAAGAACCGCCCCGCAGAGGAGAAAGATTATCATTCCCCTTTTCTATCCAAGCACTGCCATCCGTCGGCGCACCGTCATAATTATCGTGCCAAGTATCGGCGCACCATTCCCAGACATTGCCGTGCATATCGTACAGTCCAAAAGCGTTTGGGGGAAACTGTCCCACGGGAGTCGTTTGTTGTCGATATTCTCCCTTCGCTTCCCCGGCGTAGGTATAGCCAGCATTGTAGTTAGCCAATTCCCCGGTAATGGTTTCCCCAAAGTAGAATGGGGTGGTGGTTCCAGCACGACAAGCGTACTCCCATTCCGCCTCACTCGGTAGCCGATACTCCCGTTTTGTTTCCCTTGATAGTCGTTTACAGAATTCTGTTGCTTGATACCAGTTGACTCTTTCTACGGGTAGCTCATCCCCTTTGAAGTTAGAAGGCTCTAGTTCTAGATCGATGTCTATTTTAGCGGTTGCGGCGATAGCTCTCCACTGAGCTTGGGTAATCGGGGTTTGACTCATGTAGAAAGCGGGGACTTTGACTAGGTGTTGTGGTCTTTCACTTCTAAATCCGTCCCAACCAAATTTTTTAACCAG
This sequence comes from Microcystis sp. LE19-84.1B, assembly GCF_027531875.1. Lineage (NCBI taxonomy): Bacteria > Bacillati > Cyanobacteriota > Cyanophyceae > Chroococcales > Microcystaceae > Microcystis > Microcystis sp. LE19-84.1B. The sequence goes on from NZ_JAPZSR010000089.1 coordinate 1,310, forward strand.
TCTTTCGATTTCCTCATCTTCCGTTCCCATCCAGAATTCTCCTTGGGGAATATACATCATGCGGATATAGTTTTGAGCTTCTTTCCGGTTGCCAACTTCTGGAAGGTTTTCATCGTAAAAATAGGCTTTAACAGGTTTTCTCTCGATAACTTGGCCTGTTTTATTAACCAATACCGTTTCTGCGGTAAAAAGAAAAAGGTTTTCATCGTAGGGAACAATAGCGGCTACCTTGTCTATTAAACGTTTTTGTGGGGTTCCCTCGTCTTCTGGGGAAAGTTGAAGGACATTGCCAACGTGGTTTAAATCCCCTCTAGAATAGGCGGCAATCGGTTCATTAAGCAATAATAAGGGTTCATAATCGGCTAAAGCAGCCGATATATTTTTTAATAAAGCTGTCAATCTCACAAGACGCACTCGGTTATTATTTTTGATAGCTTCTGCTAGTACCTGTTTGATTTCGTTGACTGCTTGACTGGGTTTTAGGTAGGCAAGAGCTAACCATTGTTGATTTTGCCAATAAACCGATTTTGAGCAATAATCACCGATTTGTTCCTGAATATAGGTTTGTAACTGATAGGCCAGAGATTTGAGTTCCTCTGGGGTTAATTTTTCTAATAGTAGTTTACGAACATCGGGAGACATTTCATAGAGTTCTCGATCTATTTTGCGGACTAAACTGGAGAGTAAAATATCAGCGATCGCATACCAAGGAGCTTGATTATTTTTATCTTGATGTTGACGCAGATAATAAAGTAAATTAGGAGATAAACCAAGGGGAAAAGCCGCTCGCTGCGCTAGTTCTTTGGTGTTTAGTTCGTTTTCTTCTTCAAATAATCTTAAACGGCTTTTTGCGCTAAAAAAATCTTCATCCTCATCCCAATTATCCCCTTGTTGAAACTGATTAGGATTAAATGGAAAATGACGGGGTGGGATAGCTTCTTCTTTTAGCCATGTTATCAAGTTTTCCCAATCCTCTGTGGTTAGTTCAAACATGGAAAAATTGGGTATATCTTCAGCTAAATCAGCAATATCGATCGCAGTTGTCCCATACCATCGATGATAGGGTAAGGGGTTTAACCATGCGACTCGGCTAAATCTTCGGCTAAATCGTCGGATAAAGGTTTCTGTTGCGCTCAAGCGCTCTTCTACATAACGTTTTCTAGCGGCACCCGCATCACTAAGAATTAGACAACTGGTTACTTCCGGAGAATAGTTAGAGAGAACTTTGGTTAAAGATTGACTTTCCCAACCGTTTTCTTGTCGTAAAACCTCGTCTCTAATCAAATTATCAAAGTAAAAATGGGGAACATTTGCCCAAGTTTGCTTCATTATCCGACCAAATCCTGCAAAGGGAATCATCGAGTCAGAACAATCAATAAAAATAATAATTTCTCGGCGATAAAGTTGTTTCTTTTGGTAAATTATTTGATCAAAAAAACCTCGTTTAGCCGTTGCCATCACCGTAGCTTTTATATCCCAAGTTTGTCGAGGATTTTCTAGGGGTAATGGACGCAGTTGCTGCCAACTTTCTTGTAACTTAGCGATGCCAATAGGATAATAATCAGGATTATCTAGGAATGTGATTTTTTTTCGCTTTTCAATAGCTGTGGCAATTTGTGGAAATGAAGTCTCTGGTGCTATTTGTGTATCCCCCGGAGGGGTAATTTCTAATGAGGGAGATTCCCTATCATCCATCGGGTTTATGATTTTGCTAATCGATTCTTCTGGATGGCGAATAGGTGTTTTTTGGGCTATTTCTGTATTTATTTCTGGTTGGAATTGTAGCATCTCTGTCCAGGCCTGATCAAACTTTTGTTTTTCTTCTAGAGATTTAACCCATAAAGCTTGACAAAGAAGTTTAATTTTAGGATTCTCTAAGTTGGGATTCTCTTGAATAGCAATATCAGAATCATTGGCGAGTTTTTGAATCAGGTAATTTTCCACCCGATAATATTGTTCAATAGACAGCAGAAATCCTTGTTCGTCTCTGAGTTGATAAAATAGGTCAAGTAGGGGGGATGTCATTGGCTTTTTTAACCTCTTGTTCCATAATCTTGTAAATCAGTACGGCTTTTTAGTAAAACACTAGCGTGGGGTAATTTGTCCTCTTTTAATTTGGCGATAATTTCTTCAGGTTTGTACTTGAGTAACGATTTAAACCAGGCTATTAATTCACTCGTGCTAACTTTTTTTTCTCCTTCAGATTTAGTCTCGTCTTGTGATGTTCTCACTTCCAAAAAACGGTCCACTGCTTTGATGATAACCTCTTGTTGAGCGTCGGTAAACCGTTCGGTTAATATCTTTCTTAATCTTTCTTGATTTGGTAGCTCAATATAGTGATAAATGCAACGTCTCAGAAAAGCATTGGGTAAGTTTTTTTCTTGATTACTGGTAATGATAATCAGAGGAAAAGCTTGATCATTTGCTTGAATTAAATCTCCTGTTTCTTTAATGAAAAAACGACGAGATTCAATGGCTAAAAGTAAATCATTGGGAAAATCTCGATCTGCTTTATCTATTTCATCAATTAATACTACCGATTGTTCTTGCTTATCTTGACTTTGTTTAAATGCTTTACCCAAGGCTTTTAAATCAACCCAATCCTTTGAAGTAGCTGGATTTTTTTGCTCAGAAGAAGATTCTTCTGTTTTTTTTTGGCTTAAAATTCCGCTAATTTGAGCAGCTTGTAAACGACCAATATAATCATATTGATAGAGACTATCTTCCGCTTTACTTGTAGATTGAACTATCCACTCATAATATTTTATAGGATTACTTTCCTGACGATAATTAAATTCATAAACTAAGGCATGAGCTAAACGACTTTTGCCACATCCCGGTTCACCTTCTAGTAACAAAGGCATTCCCAATTCAATAGCCAAGTTAACAACTTCTATTAACTCATCACCTGCGTCATAGGGATAAATTTTCTGTTGAATCGGTTCATAATAAAGATCCGATTTTGGTTGAATTTTTCCCGTGTAGGTTAAGGATAGTTTAGCCATCTATTTTCCCTCGATAATTGTCCTTTAAATTGTTGATAAAAAGCTTTCAGTGTGTCTTCTATGTTGCCTTGATTGCTATTTTCCCATAATTCCTGCAAGGTATATTTAAATAATTCTGTGGTTTCATCCTGTAAGTCACAACCCAACTGAAGTTGTTGAGCAAAAGTAGGAATAATTTCCTGAAAAGACCGTTGTTCAAAGCGAGAGTCAATCTGTAAGCGGTGAATAGGAAATTCTGATAATTTGTCCGTATCTCTCCAATCATTACTTTTTTCATTATCTAAATCTAACCAAATCATTAATAAAAAGCCCGGAATGGGACTATTTTGTATTTTACTAGCTTTTTTGGTTAAATTTTGCCAAAACGAATCAATGTCCTTTAAACGGTCAAAGTCTGCACAATCAATTCCTTCAAAAATCAAACAAAAATTATTAGCTTTTAAATTTTTAATTCCTCCAGAATTATTTAAAAAATGTTCATGAAGACTATAGTTATCCCATTCTTCCTGACCATCTCCTTGAAACTTAAAAACAATGGTTTTAACGGGCAAATTATTAGTGATCAAGATTTCTTTTTCTAAACGATGTAAACACCAAAAACGATATTGATGAGGACAAGGGGGAATATAAATAGTGCCTTCTCGTAAAGGTTTAGCGGCTATTGAACTGGTAAATTTTACTAGATTAGTATAATTAAATTTTGTCAAAACATGATAAATTTTTTCATTATTTGTTCGTTGATTTTTTGGGTTTTGATGATGAATTTGACAACATTGTAAGCTGTCAAAATCTAGTCCTAATACTTCGCAATAAGCTTGAACAATATAAGACTGTCTAGAGGGTCTTCCTTTTTTTCCTAGTCCATATTTTTTTTCAGTACAAAACCGCAAACTATCTCCAGATATGCCAATTACCTTTAAAATAGACTCATTTAATAAATGGTTTATATCCTCATAAAAGGTTAAATGAATTGAATTATCATTAATATCTTCAATTCTGGTTGTATTTATTTTATTTTGATTAATGTACGCTCTTTTCTTCTCATTTTCAAATCCTTGAAACTTAGATTTATTTTGTAAGTACAATTTCTTACCCTTTGGTTTTAAAACCTCTTTAGTTGCTCCAGATTGTGGCTGAGATTCTGTCATCCAAGCTTTCAAAACATTTAATCGAATGGTATAACTGGAAGTTTCTGTTCGACTACGGTATTCTTCGAGAAATGCCTCAAGTAACCATCGACTTGCTTCTATTAATATTTGCTCTGTTTTCTCCGAAGCACAAGAATAGGTTCCCTTATAAGCATCTTTAGCCTTACGAAGGGTTTCCACATCTTCATCCGATAATCTGATTTCGCCAGACCTTAACATAAATCTCGTCAAACGTCAACCTACCATCTGATCCACTTTTTGATCCCCTTTTGCCAGCATTTGCTTAAAGCATTTTAATCAACTTGTCCTCAAAAAACAAGCTATAGGGGGACAGGAGTAAATATGAAAAAGGAAAATTTCTGGCAAAAACATAAAGCGGACATTGACGTGATTTGCCGCATCATCACCACTTTAACTGCCTTGGCTAGTTTGGGTGTTCAAGTGGGAGAGTTAAAGATTCCCCAAAGCGAGATTCCCCCTATCACTGAGGTTCAATTGGAAGCGGGGAAAAACACTCACCTCCAGTAAATGAAGATAAATGCTAGGGATTTAAGCGCATTACCTGAAATAAAGGCCGATGTGCTTTTTTCATGAGACTGGGCTAAAACGAGGGTGAGTTAATAAGATAACCCACCCTGAAAGAGATTTAGCGATCGACTGACCCCATAATAATATCAATACTGCCTAAAATCGCCATAATATCGGCAACTTTTACCCCTTTGAGGATATGAGGCAGAATTTGAAGATTATTAAAATCGGCGGCCCGAATTTTCCAACGCCAAGGGAAAACATCATCATTACCGACGATAAAGATACCTAATTCCCCTTTACCGCTTTCCAAGCGCACATAATGTTCACCTTTAGGAATCTTAAAAGTGGGGGCGACTTTTTTGGCGATATATTGATAGTCAAAATCATTCCAAGCTGATTTTTTCCCTTCTGCCATCCGTTTCGCTTCCAGATTTTCGTAGGGACCACCGGGTAAACCTTTCAGTGCTTGCCGGATAATCTTCACCGATTCGCGCATTTCCCGAATCCGCACCAGATAACGAGCAAAACAATCGCCGGCGGTTTCCCAATGCACTTCCCAGTCAAAATCGTCGTAACACTCGTAATGGTCAACTTTTCTTAAATCCCATTTCACCCCAGAAGCGCGTAACATCGGACCGGATAAACCCCAGTTAATCGCTTCATCTCTGGTAATGCAGCCTACCCCTTCAATACGACGGCGGAAAATCGGGTTATTAGTGATTAATTTCTCGTATTCGTCCACTTTTGGGTCAAAATAGTCACAGAAATCCACGCACTTATCCACCCATCCGTAGGGTAAATCTACCGCCACGCCACCAATACGGAAATAATTATTATTAATTAACCGCATTCCCGTGGCAGCTTCCCAGAGGTCATAAATCATCTCCCGTTCCCGGAAAATGTAGAAAAAGGGAGTTTGTGCGCCTACATCCGCCATAAAGGGGCCTAACCAGAGTAAATGGTTAGCGATGCGGTTGAGTTCCAACATAATCACCCGGATATATTGCGCTCGTTTGGGAACGGCGATATCGGCTAATTTTTCGGGAGCATTGACCGTAATCGCCTCATTAAACATCCCTGCGGCGTAATCCCAACGACTAACGTAGGGAACGTACATGACATTAGTGCGATTTTCGGCAATTTTTTCCATGCCCCGATGAAGATAACCGATCACGGGTTCACAGTCAATCACGTCCTCCCCGTCAAGGGTGACGATTAAGCGCAAAACTCCGTGCATTGACGGGTGATGGGGTCCCATGTTTAAAACCATGGGTTCTGTTCTCGTTTCAATTTTTGCCATAGGGCTACCGATGATCCCGAAAATCTTTTTAAAGTTATTATAGGTAAACGCTTCGACAATACACAAGGACTATCGGGTATCAGTAATCAGTGATCAGTAATCAGTAATCAGTGATCAGTAATTAGTAATCAGGAGACAGGAGATTATTTTTATTTATTCTCCCCACTTCCCCACTTCCCCACTTCCCCATTTCCCCACACCCTACACCCCCACTTCCCCGCTCGATCGAGTACAATAGAGTGTTCAGCAAAAGTGATCGGCTATTAGCTTTGATTAGTCCTTCGGTAAGAATATAAACCAGAGAAAAGAGCTATTAAGAGCGGCAATAAGCTGAAAAAGCTCAAAAACTGAATTTTAGGCTGAAGGCTGACGTTAGCTTGCTGAAAGCTGAATCCCGTTGATAATTTTTTTTACTTGAATCACCGTGGTTATCCAAATCGACTCAACTCAAAACTACGAAACCAAAACCCAAGAGATCGCTAGACAACTTTTAGCCGAAACTCGCGAAAAAAAAGGTCTTTGGTCTGCTTTACAGGATCAAATGCGTTGGGATGATAAATTACTCGATTGGGCTATGTCTAACCCCAATTTACGAGTACAATTATTCCGTTTTATTGACTGTTTACCCGCTTTACGCAGTAATGCCGAGATCGCTAATCATCTCCAACAATACCTCGGTGATGCTTCCGTAGAACTGCCCAGTGCGCTGAAAAGTATCCTCAACTTTAGTGATCCTAACTCCCTACCGGCTCAAACGGCCGCCAGTGTGATCAGTAAGTCCGTAGAAACCTTAGCTCGTAAGTATATCGCCGGGGAAGACCTAGGGCAAATTACTCGCACTGTCACCCGTCTGCGCAAGGAAAAAATGGCTTTTACTATAGATCTCCTCGGTGAAGCGGTAATTACTGAAGCGGAAACCCAAGTTTATCTACAAAGTTATCTGGATTTAATGACCCATTTGGCTCAAGAAGCAACCAAATGGAATAAAGTTAGCCAAATTGATGAAGCGGACGGCGACTTATTACCACAAGTGCAGGTTTCTGTCAAGCTAACTGCTTTTTATTCTCAGTTTGATCCCATAGATCCCATTGGCAGTAAGGAGAAAGTATGCGATCGCATTCGCCTACTATTGCGACGCGCTCAGGAGTTAGGGGTAGCAGTCCATTTTGATATGGAACAGTACGTTTATAAAAACCTCACGCTGGCTATCCTGAAAGAATTACTCCTAGAAGAAGAATTTCGCAGTCGTACCGATATTGGTATCACCCTACAGGCATATTTAAGAGATTCTGCCCAAGATTTACAAGATTTAATTAATTGGGCTAAACAGCGCGGTTATCCCCTGACTGTCCGGCTAGTCAAAGGCGCTTACTGGGATCAGGAAACGATTAAATCTCGCCAAAATCATTGGCCACAGCCGGTATATAACGAAAAATCAGCCACTGATGCCAATTATGAACGGATGACGCGGTTATTATTGGAAAATCATCAATATTTATACGCTGCTATCGGTAGTCATAACGTGCGATCGCAAGCCTTGGCCTGTGCGATCGCAGAAAGTTTAGAAATTCCCCGTCGTCGCTTTGAAATGCAGGTATTGTACGGCATGGGCGACCAATTAGCCAAAGCCTTAGTGAAGCGGGGTCATCGGGTGCGGGTTTATTCCCCCTACGGACAACTTTTACCCGGTATGGCCTACCTAATCCGCCGTTTATTAGAAAATACCGCTAATAGTTCCTTCCTACGGCAAAATTTGGAGGATCGTCCCGTGGAAGATTTAATCGCAGCCCCCCGGGTTTTAGGCAATGATAACCCGATTATCCCCGGTTTTCCTAATGCCCCCGATACAGATTATGCCAACGAGCAATTACGAAATGAAGCGAGTCAAGCTCTTACTTTTGTCAAAAATTCCCTTGGTAAGACCTATTTACCCTTAATTAACGGCGAATACGTCACCACCAATGTTCAAATTAATTCCGTTAATCCCTGTAACCCGCAGGAAATAGTGGGAAAAGTAGGCTTAATTGAGGTGGAACAGGCAGAAAAAGCGATCATAGCGGCGAAACAGGCTTTTCCTGCTTGGAAACGCACCCCAGTGGCTAAAAGAGCCGAAATACTGCGAAAAGCGGCAGATTTGATGGAAGCGCGACGACACGAGTTATCGGCCTGGATTTGTTTGGAAGTGGGCAAAGTTATCCAACAGGCGGATCCGGAAGTGTCAGAAGCGATCGATTTTTGCCGTTATTACGCCTCGGAGATGGAAAGACTGGATTTAGGGCATAATTTCGACGTGGCAGGCGAGAATAATCGTTATTCCTACCAACCCCGGGGTATTGCTTTGGTGATTTCTCCCTGGAATTTCCCTCTAGCGATCGCAGTTGGGATGACAGTAGCAGCTTTAGTAGCAGGTAACTGCACGCTATTGAAACCGGCTGAGACTTCTTCGGTGATTACGGCGAAATTTGCCGAGATTCTCCTAGAAGCGGGTATTCCTGCCGGAGTTTTCCAATATATCCCGGGTAAAGGTTCCCAGGTGGGGGCGCATTTAGTTAGCCATCCCGATGTTCACCTAATCGCCTTCACCGGTTCACGAGAAGTGGGCTGTCGCATCTATACAGATGCCTCTATCGTGCAAAAGGGTCAAAAACACCTAAAACGAGTTATCGCCGAAATGGGCGGCAAAAATGCCCTAATTGTCGATGAGAGTGCCGATTTAGATCAGGCCGTTGTCGGTGCGGTTAAGTCCGCTTTTGGCTACACCGGCCAGAAATGTTCGGCCTGTTCGCGGATAATCGTTCTGGAAAGCGTCTATGATAGCTTTGTGGATCGCTTTGTCGAGGCTACCAAGTCCCTCAATATCGGGCCGACGGATTTACCGAGTACGGAAGTAGGACCGGTTATCGACGAGAAAGCTCAAGCAAGAATTCGGGAATATATCGAAACTGGCAAAAAAGAGGCAGAATTAGCCCTAGAAATGCCAATTCCAGAAGTGGGTTACTTCGTCAGTCCCACCGTCTTTAAAAATGTTCCCCCTGATGCGGTAATAGCGATGGAGGAGATTTTTGGTCCGGTGGTGGCGATTATCAAAGTGAGTAATTTCGAGGAAGCTTTAGCTGTGGCTAACGGAACCGACTATGCTTTAACCGGTGGCTTATATTCTCGCACTCCTGCCCATATTAACCGAGCTATGCAGGAATTTGAAGTGGGAAACCTCTATATTAACCGGGGAATCACCGGTGCGATTGTCTCCCGTCAACCCTTCGGGGGTTTCAAGATGTCGGGGGTAGGTTCCAAAGCAGGGGGTCCGGATTATCTGCTGCAATTCCTCGAACCTCGTCACATCAGCGAGAATATTCAACGTCAGGGATTTGCACCGATTGAAGGGGTCGATTAAGCGATTTATAGCTAAAATTGGCGATTATTGGGGGTTTCTACCCCCAAATCGGGTTAAATTATCGGCTAATAATAAATCCAGTTATTAAAAACTGATTATTTATTCTCCGTTTTGCCTTCTGCATGAGTAGAAAACGGGTTTCTCCGAGAAACCCGTTTTCTGTGCGTTACGCAGGAATCAGGAGTCGGTCGTCAGGAGAATATTTCTATTTGTTTTCTCTTCCCCCCACTTCCCTATCTCCCCACTCCCCCACTTCCCTATCTCCCTATCTCCCCCCGCAACGCGCACGAAGTGGTCTCCCCACTGTCCTAGACTTTTTAAACAGGATTTAGTATGACAGGGGACTCCCCAACTGTTGTCTTTCTTACCTGATTTCTTGGCTGTCAACCTACTGCTATATACTTAAGTTGAGAATTGCGTCGGCCTATCAAGAAAAGACTATGACGATTGAAACCGTTGCCACAAAACCCTTTAGTGACCAAAAACCGGGGACTTCCGGACTGCGAAAATCCGTTCCCGTTTTTCAACAACCCCATTATCTGGAAAATTTTATTCAAGCTATCTTCAATACTTTAGACGGTATCGAGGGTCAAACCCTAGTTGTCGGTGGAGATGGTCGTTATTATAACCGTCAAGCTATTCAAACTATCCTGAAAATCGCTGCCGCTAACGGTATCGGTAGAATCCTCGTGGGAACCGATGGTATTGTCTCCACTCCCGCTATTTCTGGGTTAATTCGCGAAAATAACGCTTTTGGCGGTATTGTTCTCTCCGCTAGTCATAACCCCGGCGGTCCAGAGGGGGATTTTGGCATTAAGTACAATATTACTAACGGTGGACCGGCCCCGGAAAATATCACCGATGCAATTTATGCCGAGACGAAGGTGATTAGCAGTTATAACATCCTCTCAGGGGCCGATATTAACCTCGATCGCCCCGGTTCCTTTAAACTGGGAACTATGGATGTGGAAGTGATCGATGCGGTTACTCCCTACGTCAAAATGATGGAAAAGATTTTTGATTTCGATCGCATTCAGGCCCTACTCACTTCTGGTAAGTTTAAAATGTGCATGGATTCTCTCCATGCGGTGACGGGTCCCTACGCTTATGCTCTATTTGAACAGCGTTTAGGCGCGCCCAAGGGTACAGTGTTAAATGGTATTCCCCTAGAGGATTTTGGTGGGGGTCATCCCGATCCTAACCTAGTCTATGCCCATGATCTGGTAGAAATTCTCTTTGGTCAAGATGCACCCGATTTTGGGGCTGCTTCCGATGGAGATGGCGATCGCAATATGATCCTCGGTCAGAATTTTTTTGTTACCCCCAGTGATAGTCTAGCTGTACTAACTGCCAACGCTCATCTAGTACCAGGCTATCAAAATGGTATCGCAGGAGTGGCGCGATCGATGCCCACCAGTGCGGCGGCCGATCGCGTAGCGGCTAAACTAGGAATTGACTGTTATGAAACTCCCACCGGTTGGAAATTCTTCGGTAATTTGTTGGATGCGGGGAAAGCAACCCTTTGCGGTGAGGAAAGTTTCGGCACGGGTTCCAATCATATTCGCGAAAAAGATGGTTTATGGGCGGTTCTTTTCTGGTTAAATATTTTGGCAGTTAAAGGGGAATCTGTAGAGGAAATTGTTCGCAGTCATTGGCAAGAATTTGGTCGTAATTTCTATTCTCGTCATGATTACGAAGAAGTCGCCTTAGAACCGGCCAAAGAGATGATGGCACGTCTCCAGCAGTTGGTTTTAGACCTTAAGGGTCAACAATTTGGTAACTATGAAGTGGAATATGCCGATGATTTTAGCTATACCGATCCCGTGGATGGTAGTATCAGTAAAAATCAAGGTATTCGCATTGGTTTTACCGATGGTTCTCGGATTGTTTACCGTCTGTCGGGTACGGGAACTAAAGGAGCAACTCTCCGGGTTTATCTAGAAAGTTATGAACCGGACGCAAGTAAACACGATATCGACACCCAAAAGGCCCTACAACCCTTAATTGATTTAGCTGAAGAAATCGGTCAAATTCGTCAATCTACTGGACGAGAAAAACCCACGGTTATTACCTAAAATCTAGGAAGAAGCTATCAGTTTTTATCGGGGAATTTTTTGACCTGCTGACCACTGATAGCCACTCCCTAATTACTTTCAGTAATTGCTTTGTGGTACAATTTCTGAATTCCCGTCACTAATTTATCTAACATCGATCGATGGCTATCGTGAGTCGGATCAAAACTCTGCACTTTAGTTAATAATTTTGCTTCCTGTACGTCCACGTCGTCATCGCTATAGATTAAAGTGCTAATCGATGTTAGTAGATATTGATAGGTTTCTGGACTAGGATTATCGCCTAAATAGGACTCTAACCATCGATAACATTCACTGGTTTTAACTGGTTTTAGTTCCGATAATAGTGGTTTAATCTCTGGATCATCATCAAGTTTTTCCCTCACAGCTACCTGTCGTAAATAACTTCTTTCTGATGGTTGAATCACACCATCAATCCAAGCAACACCGATGAGAATTTTCAGTAATTGTTTATTTTTCATCTCACACTTCCTTGACTAACTTAGCCATAAAAAAACCGTCTTGATTATGTCGATGGGGTAACACTTCGATCGCTCCCGTTTCTGTATAGTATTCTGAGAAAGATGAATTAGAGTCAGGAGGGGCCATTTTCCAATCGGGATGAGCGGCTAAAAACTGCTCGATCACTCTTTCATTTTCTAACGGATTTAAGGTACAGGTGGCATAAACTAAGATTCCCTTCGGTTTTACCCAAGTGGCAGCCGAGGCTAAAAGTTCCCCCTGTCGTTTGGCTAGTACAGGTAAATTTTCGGGTGTTTGTCGCCAACGTATATCAGGACGCTTGTGCAGGGTTCCCAATCCTGAACAGGGAGCATCGATTAGTACACGATCGGCGATGCCGCACCACTGGGGACGATCGCGACTATCCCCTAGATGTATTTCGATCGCTTTTAAGTCTAATCTTTTAATATTGGCTTCTAACTGTCGTAAACGGGATGCCGTTTGATCACAGGCTAATATTCTACCTCGATCGCCCATTAATTCGGCAATATGAGTGGTTTTTCCCCCCGGTGCCGCGCAAGCGTCGATAATTGTCTCTCCGGGCTGGGGATCGAGTAGATAAGTGACTAATTGGGCGCTAATATCCTGTAGGGTGTAATTTCCGGCTCGAAATCCCTCTAAACGCTCAATATTGCCTAAACCAGAGGTTAAACGGCAAGCTAGAGGTAACTTAAGATGATTAAAAGTTATATTGGCTGATTCTAACTCATTTTCTAGGGCTTCTCGGCTAGTTTTCAGGGGATTAATCCGAATATCGAGGTCAGGAGAGCGATTAAACCATTGACACAGTTGTTCCGTTTCCGTAACACTAAAGCGATCTAACCACAATTGCACCAACCAATCGGGGAAACTGTGGAGAATCCCCAATCTAGAAGCGGTATTTTCTGGCAAAATTAAAGGATCATCGCCATTAGCAGTTAAACGGAGATATTGCCGCAGCATTCCGTTAACCACCGCCGCTAATTTGCCTAAATGACTGATTTTAGTTAATTCTACCGCCGTATTCACCGCCGCTGATGGGGGAATCTGGGATAGATAACGCAGTTGATAAAGACCAATATGGAGAATTCGCCGTAAATCCGGGGGTTGCTGGGCCGCGGTTTTTTTCCCCAGGCGATCGAGCAGCGCATCCAGAGTTCTTTGTCGGCGCATTATACCATAAACAATCTCCGTTGTCAAGGCTTTATCAAGACAATTTAAGGAACTAGCGGACAAATGGCGATCAAGAGCGCGATCGGGATAGGCGGAGGAGCGATCGATATCCCGTAAAATCAGCAAAGCCAGCTGACGAGCATTATTCATGCAGTTTCTAGACGATTGCGGAGGAATTGGCGTAATATAGTCAGCGCCGGAATCGGGATTTCGTGGCCCATATTTAACTCGTGATATTCGACGTTAACCCCCAAACCAAGCAGTAAATCCCTGGCTTGACGAGCGGCAGCGATAGGAACGACGGGATCCTGCTTACCATGAACAATTAAGACATTTTGTGGTCCTTGGGGATGGGGTTCACTGTGCAGATAACCACTCAAGGAACCCAATCCCGCCAAGGGTAAGGATAAACCCACATCCAGCGTCATCGCTCCCCCTTGGGAAAAACCAGTCAAAAAAGTCCGCTCTAGGGGAATACCGGTAGTTGCTTCTAGGGAAATAATCCAATCGTGCAACTGTTGACGACTAGCGACTAAACCTTGATAATCGGAGGTTTCTAACGCATACCAGGCGCGTCCCCCCGGTACTTGGGGATGATCGAAGGGAGCATTAGGAAACAAAAATTGACAATCAGCCAGATCCAGCATCGATGCAAGGGGGGCCAGATCCATGGCATCAGCACCCCAACCGTGCAGCATGATCACTAGATAGCGAGCGGGATTTTCCGGGGAAGGGGGAATGACAATCGGGTTAAAAGACAGAGTTTTTTCCTCGCAATTCTTTTTTATCTCTATTCTATAGCGATTTTCCCGGCAGTGAGATGGGTGTGGGGGAGTCTTTTCAGTGATCAGTGATTAGTAACCAGTAATCAACAATGTTCGACTGTTCCAGTTAAATAGCGGATGGGGTCGGCAAAGGGAATAAACAGATTATCTTCAAACTGACTGAAAATCTGTTCTAAGTAGTCGGACATAAATTCTGTTGTCTATCTTAAGACCCACATTCCGCACTTTATGATTAAGTCGCAATAACGCCACCAAGAAAAACTGATTGAACCGACAAAATTTGTTGAGATTAGAGAATTTTTACATCTGACTTCACCAAGAATAATTTGACAGAAGCAAGGATCGCTCAAGTTAGACATAGTTAAACTAAGGTGTCCTAATTTATTAGACACTTTTCGGAGAAAAAGTTTTTTCTGGGATTGGCTTAAACTGAATTTGCTCAATTTGATTCTCAACTTACTTGGTAGTAATTTTGGCAATAAATCGAAAAATATTGAAGAATATCAAGAATCTCCTCAGTTAAATTACTGATGTGGCTTTGAGCATTAATTTTTACTAAATGAATCTCCTGTAAAACCTGAGATATCCATCTTAAAGTTGGTTTATCTAAAGAAGTATTTAATGTTTAATGTTTTAAACAAGAACTAGAAAAATTAGTTGTGGAGAATTCTCCTGCTGATTTAAGTAGGTGGGTGGAATTAAATATAAGATGAACGTAGGTTGGGTTGAAGCATGAAACCCCTGAGAGGGGGACAAGCGAGCTAGAAGGTAGATAGGGCAAGCGATATAGCTCTTTGTCCTTTGATGTAATCCTTCAACCGATAGCGGCTAATTTGCATTAGCTCTTCTATATTTTTTTGGAACATTTGATGTAGCTGTA
>NZ_JAPZSR010000354.1:0-3811 GCF_027531875.1 Microcystis sp. LE19-84.1B
AATTAAAGCATATCTAAAGAGTTTTGAGTTAAAAGTTAAACTTCAAGTTTTCATTCAGGACTAATGTACTGGTTAACTAATTTTTTTGGGAAAATTAGTTAACCCATCATTATAACATATAATTAATTTGCAAGAGTTCTAATGTTCTCGATTATTAATTCCAAACACGATAGATCAAGATTAAATGACTATTGTTCTGCAAAATTAGAGGACAAACTACTTAGGGAACAAAATCCCATCTCGCCAGTTTCCATTGCCAAAGGTTCTGAATCTGTTCAGGATATTTTGCTAAACCAAATTGGGCTAAAATTATCTGACTAATTACTGCATTAAAGTTTGTGGGAAAGCGTAATTGTTCCTGTGCATGATCCAAAAAAAATGTTTTACAATAGCGACCTAATTGTTTTTCTAGTTGGACAAGTTGTTTTAATAAATCAGGAATTTCCCACAGGCGATTGCGATGACTAAATTTCAGTAATTTTACCGCATTTTGAAAATGGCTGCCCTCATCTTGTACGAGATATTTCCCAACTTGACGAACAACGGGGCCGTAGTGCCGATAATATTCCCATAAATCTCGACGATAGGAAATCGTAGATCCCAACTCATCAAATAATAATGAAACTAAGATAGTAAATTCATCTGTTAAAAGTGCTTTGATCGGTTCAATCTCGTGGTTACGTTCAGCGAAAACCAGATCCATTTCTCTAAAACTTATACCAGAAATTAACCGATAAACTCGCCTCAAAGCTTCATAATGTTTTTGTTCATCTTCAAACCACTGGATCATCATTTGCCAGAAATCATCGCTAAATTCAGCTTTACGAGTTAATAAATAATTCCAGAGAGGAAGGCTATCTCCCTCACTATAAACATCTCGACTTAATAATAAACAAAAATGATGTTGTAAATTGGGATCAATCTGGTTTAATAATTGTGGGTTTAATTGATAATGCAGAGGAATACAGTCATCAACTCGCCAAGTTTTTTGTTGCAGTTTTAATTTCATTGCTTTTGCTTTTTTACAATCTTTCAGTTTCATTTATAAAATCTTTAAACGATCCCTTGATCGGAAACAATATGCGGGATAATTAAACAATAGCGTCCGGTAAT
Organism: Microcystis sp. LE19-84.1B; assembly: GCF_027531875.1. Lineage (NCBI taxonomy): Bacteria > Bacillati > Cyanobacteriota > Cyanophyceae > Chroococcales > Microcystaceae > Microcystis > Microcystis sp. LE19-84.1B. The sequence continues at coordinate 1,114 of NZ_JAPZSR010000354.1, forward strand.
TCTCAGGCGATCGCCCCGAATAATCACCCCGGCGGCTTCTCCATCTTCTAAGCCTCCGACTAACCAACTACCAATTACATAATAATAATTATATGCAATTGGTAAAGACACATATTCTTGGATAATAAACCCTTCTTTTCCATAACCAAAGCTTTCTCTGGCTTCAAGAGTCGAACCAAAACCTGTTTGGATAGATGTAGCGACTCCTTCTAATCCCAATATCGGTTTTTTAATATGGGTATTTAAACTTAAACGAGTGGCGGCGGGAGACAGATCTTGCTCAAAATAAGTCGGTAAAAGATAAGGAGAATAATCAGGATTGTCCTGAAATAAATCCCAGAAATACACGAGAGAACCTTTATTGGCTAAAACTTGTTTCCAAAGTGGTTCTAAAAACTTAACCTCACCTAATTCTAAACGGCGGGCAAAAATATCAGTCATACCCAAGTTTTCCACATCATTTTGTAAATCTGACCAATCGTAAATTTTCCAAATCCAGGGCATTCGTTCATTACAATGATCCACCAAATAACCCTGGTCGTCTATGCCAATTCCTCGCTGTTGTAGATGACCTTGCTCATCCAATTGATCTCTGAGATAAACTATCTGGCAATATTGCTGAGGATCAATCTCATCTTGAATCATTTGAATTAATTGAGCCGCCATTTCCTGATCCTCTGTTAACTTTTCATCAACCAAGAAAGATAAAACTTTCCCCGACATCTGATATACTTGAATAATCCGACTTAATTGTGCTGCAACTTTATCCCAAAAATCATTAAATTGATTAGCATCCTCGGGCAAAGAGTGGTCTTTTCGCTTTAACATATCCTGTAACCAATTCCATTGATAAACCTGTTCACACCCTAACAACGGAGTCTCGGCATTAATCTCAATCATTTTCAAGGAATTACTGGCTTCTGACATAACTAAATCAAAGCGCAGATAAAGGGATAAATCTTCTGGTTCCCTGCGTTCCCAGGATAATTGAATCGCCTGCCAATAAGCGGGATGGATTTGTAAACTGGCTAATCTTTGCTCCACTGCACCATCTTGTTCTGCGGTAAAAAACCAATCTAAATATTCCTGACACATTTTGCCAAGAGTTTCGGTGGCTGCTGCTAATCGAGTTTCCTCCTCGGTAGAAAATTGAAGATAAAAAGGTTGTTTTAACGCCTCCACCCAGTAACCCTGAGAGGCATCGCTTAAAACCTCTGCTTGATAGGCATGGTGGCGGATATGTTGTTGCCAATAGGGACGACGCGGAAAAGGAATAACTCGCATAATTCACCTCTTATATCACTCTGTGTCCTCTGTGTCTGGAGTGGTTTTTATGATGATTATTTAACCAGATTTATTATTTACCGATGCCACCCCGTCCTGTGGCCTTATAGGTGGAACCAAATCCAGTAGAAGACCGACCGCGAATAACGCCTGAGCCAATAGTCCCCGAAGGTCGAGCGGGAGCCGTAAAACGAGTATGTTGTGGAACTAAAATTTTAGTGCCTGGGGAGTAACGGGGTAAACTACGACCATAGGGGGTGACTAAATTGCCTGCGTTGCCTTGATAAACCGTTGTCGGACGATAGAGACGATGCTGGATACCGCCATGATAAAAATAAACGAAGTCATAGGTATTAGGATAGATAAAAGTTCCGCCAAAACTAGGATAGTAGCCGGTTCGTGGTTGACCACCATTTTCAGTAGCGGGACTACAGGTTAATCCCTCTGTTTGACATTGCTCCAAAGTGTCGTAAACGGGAGCATTACTTTCGTGTTCCCGTAAGGCTAGGGCTAGTTGTGCTTCACAGTCTTCTGGTGTTATGATCGGGGCGCTCGGTGTAACGGTACTTTTCCCCTGATTAACAGCCTGTTGTTGTTTGGTTAATTGTTGTTGACATTGACTGACATTTTCGTAAAAGATAGCTTCTACAGGTTGATCGGCAATCGCATCGTTAGGAGGCACTTCTGGGACAGAAGAAATATCAGAATTATCACTACAACTGGCGGTTAAGGTGGCGCAAAAAACCGCTAGAGCAAGATAGGAGAAGATTTGTTGGCGGCGGATCGGAATAACGCTTCTAGGTTGCATAATTTTAACCTCATAAATATTATGATATTTGGCTCTTCGTTACCCTTTATGCTAAATCAACATACAAGATGCCAAGATAACATACTTCTAACCCAAAAATTCCGAAAGTTTCTCAAGCCATAGGCTCTCCGTTTTATTAGTTTAAGTTTATTGTTGATTCCCTCGACCACCCCATTCGTTGTCCTTTGCTCGAAATAACTAATTATTTCTCCAAACCAGTTTCGGATTGTTTGACAACTCTTGGTAAAAACACTGGAGGATTTTGCCAACCATTCCGAGATGGATAGCATTCCCTCTGTCGGATTCTCTGAGGTTTCATAAATCTTTCTAAATTCTTCCTTTAACTCGTGCATCTTTTTCAAATTTGGTCAATTTTCTTTGATAGCTTCTAGTTTGATTTTTTGGGGTTCCGTTAAATCTTCTTCATTTTTTAACAGGCTATATTTACTTCGCTTTAAAACTTCTAGCTTTGCTTCTTTTTCCGCTTTCTGTTTTTTATTTTTCTGCAAAAGATATTTATCAGAAAAGTCATGAGCAAGCTAGAGGTTTAAAGACTGAGCGGGTTCCAATTATTTTTATTAATAAATATTTTACACAATTCATACC
>NZ_JAPZSR010000092.1:0-3327 GCF_027531875.1 Microcystis sp. LE19-84.1B
AGCTTTGCTTCTTTTTCCGCTTTCTGTTTTTTATTTTTCTGCAAAAGATATTTATCAGAAAAGTCATGAGCAAGCTAGAGGTTTAAAGACTGAGCGGGTTCCAATTATTTTTATTAATAAATATTTTACACAATTCATACCGGGTAAGCAAGAGAGCTACGCCACTACTACCGAATCATTACCAAATCGGAAGTTGTCCCGTGCCATATCAGACTTAGGATGGCGTTCTTTTCGAGATATGCTATCGGCAAAGTCTGATAAATATGGGCGTGATTTTCGGATAATTTCCCGATGGGAGCCAACGTCTCAGCGATGTTCCTGTTGTGGGAATATCGGCGGTAAGAAAGCGTTAAATATCCGTGAGTGGGAATGTCTTTTCTGTGGGACTTTCCATGATCGAGACATCAATGCTGCGGTAAATATCAAGGTCGCCGGTGGGCAATCGGAGACTTTAAACGGACGGGTCGGAAAGCGTAAGACTTCTGTTAAAGAAGCAGCGTCCTGTGGAGCGTTAACCCCATTGACGCGACCATTCTAAAAAGGTGGCGTGGTGAGGAATCACCGTCCGTTTAAGGTGGTGAGGATGTCAACGGTTAGAAAGAGCGCATTTTCCCCGCGACCAACCCCATTCTTCCACTCCTACGGAAATTTGCGAACCAGGACGGACATCTCCTTTCGATAAATCTATCAGAGTCACACTGACTGCGGCGAATAGACTGCCACGATAAATCGGTTGTCCTTTGTTGTTAGTATTTTTAAAACTAAGGCTAGAAACTTGGGGGGGTTGACCGGAACGCGTCCAGCGAATGCGTTCAAAACGTCCATTGAGAAATTCTGCCGAATAGGACCAACCGTTATTCATGCGGCCTTGACAAAAAAGCTGTTGTGTGGCTACAGTAGCAGGAATATTGACAGATAAACTCAGAAGGCTGAATGTACCGAGAGCGATCGGCAAAAATTTCATAAAAGTTGGCACTATAGGGTCAAATAATCCCATTATAAGTTTTTAGATCGCAAATTTAACTATCGCGGCCGCGGTAAGTTCTGGTTTTTCGAGGTGGGGAACATGACCACAGCGAGGAATCCAGACCAGTTGATTATTAGGTAAAGCCTGCTGAAATTTCTTCGCGTCTTTTGTGCCTAAGATTTGATCGTTTTCTCCCCAAATAATCAGAGTTTCTCGGTTTATTTGGCTTAATTTCGGTAAAAATGCCCCATAACCACCACTTTTGGTAAAGGAGATTAAAGCCTCACTCCAGTGGGGACAATTTAAGTGCAGATTAGCACAGGTGCAAGCATCAACAGTGGCCAAAGTTTGATCGAAATAGGCAGTACGACTGATATTTTGACGCACGCGGGGATTGGCTAAAAAATTAGTTGCCCACTTATCGAGGGGAGAAAACATCAATTTACCCAAGACTGGGGGATTAGCTAGTCCTGCGCTGTCAATCAGGACTAATTTCGCCACTATTTCCGGGTAGGAGAGGGCAAAATCGAGGGCCACTGCACCCCCCATGGAAGCACCGACTAAAATCAGCGGTTTGGCGATCGCAGTTTGCCAGAAATGGTAAAGATGGCTTTTAATAGTTTTCGGAGATACTTCTAAATCTGGCTCTCGCTCAGTAAAACCGAAGCCGAGTAGATCTATCGCCCAAGTTTCCCTATTTTGGGCGAGTAAGGGTAGTAAACGCCGAAATTCCAGCAGGGAACTATCAAAACCGTGCAGGAGGAGAAAAGGCGGTTGACCTTGCCCTTGTTGACTATAGGTAGTTAGAATCGATCGAGGATAGATGGGGCTATCGATGGCAATTTGTTGGATATTTTCGAGGAGAGCAAGGGAGGTATCTTCGCTCAATCCCTCGCTAACAGTGGGTAAAAAGTTAGGATAATTCACGGATGAGGGCGAAAGTTTTCTAGATTTTCCGAGCATCGGTGCTGATTTTAAGCTGTTGACTATCTAAATTACTCCTTAGGACTGTCTATGAGCAGGAGAGCGAGGAGAGAGAGTTCGAGCATTTGTACTAAAATACTCAATAGGCAGTTTAAATGCAGTACAGCTTAACTGATAGCTAAAGGTTATGTTAATAGCTAATTTCGAGGGTGACAGCAGCCCGCAGGGTTTGTTCCCCTCCGATAACCGGGCTACTGGCAGCATCGGCACTCCGAAAAACCGCTTCTGAGCGGGCTATTGGCACGGGATTACTGGTATTACCCACTTGGATAGAAACCGTTTCTTTCGGCAATAAACCGAGGGCCTGTAACACGATTGTGGCCTGTTCTCTAGCTTGTTCCGTGGCTTTGATGAGAGCGGTTCTTTGGGCAGCTGCGATCGCTGATTCCCCAGCAGTAAAACTTACCCCATCGATGCGTGTTGCCCCGACTTTCACCGCTTCATCGATTAAACTCCCCGCTTGGGCTATATCAATCTGAAAACTAATCAAATTAGCCCCGATATAACCGATTAAACGTCTTTGATTGTTGCTGAAGTCGTAATTGGGCTGTAAACTAATGCCGGTGGTTTCCAATTTTTCCACTTGACGGGAACGGAGAAATTTAACCACCGCATCGCTACGATTGGCGGTTTCCTGCTGCACCTTACCCGCTTCTTTGCCTTGAACTTCTACCCCTAAGCGCACTATTGCTTTAGAAGTGGCGATATTTTCTATTCCTTCTCCCGTCACGGTAATTGTTCTCAATTCTCTTGGGTTTGCGTAACTAGGCATAACTAATCCAGTGTTGATGAGGATAAGGGACAGCAAAAAAGCCAAGCAAAATTTTTTGTAATTCATCAAAAATCTCTAGCGATCGATACTATATTTCGATTCTAGCCTTTTTTTTGGGCAATTGAGTGGAAGATTATCCCTTTTCCGTCACTTTCGGAATATTGGTGACTAAGCTCTGGGAACTTGAGAAGGGGCCTTTAAGCAATGAGTGTAAAGAACCACAGAGACACAAAGGACACAAAGACCGATCGCTATTATATAAGTAGGTAGGCGTTAAAAGTTATCAGACACCCCCCTTATCAAGGGGGGCAGGGGGGATCGAACCTAAAATCCATTTTTAACTTAATTATAACCAGCTACTTAAGTTAAACTTGTTACACAAAGAATAAGAGAGCCGATAAATTCTCAAAACTTGCTATGATCTAACAAGATTGTTAATGCACTTTCTCAGCTTCATTATCCCCTGCAATGACTCGCCAAATTCACGACCAATTTGCCAAGGAATATTTAGAGGAACTCTTAGCGTCTCTAGGAACGATTAAAAAGAGCAAGAAAGTCAAGAGTGAAGTCCAAGAAATCGATGTTTGGTTTGAACCAGCCACAG
>NZ_JAPZSR010000153.1:0-3080 GCF_027531875.1 Microcystis sp. LE19-84.1B
AATGGTGGGAAAAGCGCGAGCGGAGGTATTATTAGTCTGACGAATTACTTCTTGGTCAAAAGCGATCGCATCCATTCCTAAAGCATCATAAAAGTCTGAGCGTTCCCGTACAGTTAAACTATGGGTAGCAAAGACGGAAAGATGAACGTAGGTTGGGTTGAAGCATGAAACCCAACGCCCGCTCATGTTACGCTACTGCTAACCCATCCTACAAATAATTTTGCCTCCCTACTTATTAATAGTTTTCGGGGTGTGAGACTAGAGAATTTTAGGGATTGCCGCTCAAAAATTGGCTATTATCCCAGCAAGTACCTAAAACTAGAAAGGGGATGAAGTGGCAGTTTTTCCCATTCTTAAAATGTGACTGAGATAATTAAACCGGAGACTAATAAGCAAAAACCGCTAACCAAAGACCAAAAACGGGGATAACCCCGAATATTTCCGCCAGAGTGATTTATTTGACTCCATTCGAGACGAGGAGATAAATCGCGACGAAACCAACCGAGAATCCGTACTGATGTATTATTTATTGCTGCCATGGGGGGGTTAGTAGTCCTGATTTTATGCCAAAAACCAAAACGATAGTTAGGAGCGAGGGGAATTATGCCGGTGCTATCTTTAAGAAAGAAATTCTTTCCTTGAGCAATTAACTCACCGCGGAGTCGGACGGGGATAGCTGGGAGGGGATGACTGTAAGGATTATCGGTTAAAGAAAAAATATCGCTGAAACTAGCATTTTTGAGACGAGGATAACTAGCTAATCGATTGATAATTATACCCAAACCCCCACCGACTAAAATTAGCCCCAATGCAGCCCAAGAGCTAAATTTCAGACCAAGAAACCCAGCAATGACAACCCCAATAATAAAGCCTAGTCCCCAAGCATAATATAAACATAGTCGCAGAAAAAAGTTTTGATAGAGTTTCTTGCGATCTAATTCTATTTCTTGCCGTAATATTTCCCCCAGACTAAATTCTATATCTAAATCCATCTGTCCGGCATAGTTGGCTAAAGCGCCAATCCTTTTACCAGTCAGGGGATGATTAGATTGCAACTCTAACCATTTTGCCCAAGGATTATATATATCCCAGAGAAAACTCTGTCCGATCCGGCGAGACTCCAATGCGATACCATAAACGTTACCGGCAATGATCGCATCCTGCTCCTGGGCAATATTTAATACATTTATACTTAATGACAGGGGACTGGACTGGGCATTTTCTTGGACTAAACCAAAGGCAATTTTTACTAAAGCACGGGCCAAAGCATTGGGATTACCAGTAACTTGGGCAGCAAAATGATCGGCGAAGTATTCTCTAGTACGAGACAGATAAAGACTGCAAAAAACAAGAATTTGCCTAAAAATGGTGATAATTAGTGAGAGAAGGCCTAGAAAAACTGTGTCTTGAAAATTATTATCTTGATTTTGGGCAAAAGAATCGAGATAACAGCTTAAATGAGCGAAACTAGCACAGATAGTCATCAGGGCAAAGTCTCCCTGCCAAATATGGCCTAATTCATGAGCATATACCGTCGCTAGTTCCTCATCGTCGAGATAGGTAAATAAACCTCTGCTAACTACTAAGCTAGCATTACCCCGTCGAGAGCCATAGGTAAAAGCGAGGGGCTGTCCATCTTCGATAATGCCTAGTTTTGGCGGTTTTAACCCTTTTTCTCGGCATATACGCCCAATTACTGCCGCCGATTCGGGGCTATCCCGTTTAATTTCCGCTAAGGACACCCAACGCACTCGATAAAGACGTTTTTGTGTCCAATCAATTAGATTCGGGGCGATAAAAAGGATGAGTCCGCCTAAGAAACCGGTCAAGAGCAAGGCAATAATTACACCCGTCCCCGCAGGGATGAGGAGCAAACGGGTAGTGACAAAAAACAGACCAGAGATTATAACATAAAAAGCCGTAATTGTCAATAGTTTAGCAAAAATAAGTCTATTTTCGGGGATAGTCCGGGATAACCGGACGCTTACCTGTGCAGATCGTGCTGCCTTGGGCAGCGATCGAGATTTGACCCCATTAGTGGTAATACCGATGGTTTTTTGTTCAGCACCAAAGATTGTCAGTAATCGTTTGGCCCACTGACTAACTTCCTGATCAAGATGATTTTCTAGTTCCAGAGCTAAGGCGATCGCTTGTTGCCGTTGATGATTGCCGCGATAGGCCCGAGCAAGGGCCATTTTAGCTTGAACATATAAGGGAGAATAAAAATTAGCTGACTGTTGACAATATTCTTCCAGTAATTCTACAGCCCTTGGGTAATCCTTTAGCCGCAGACACTTTAATCCTTCTTCCAGTGACATAGATATACCTTAGCTGTTTATCTATCTTTATAGATACCCAGAATCGCAGCAAAGATTAAAGGAGTTGGGGAAGTGGGGGTCTGGGGTGTGGGGAAGTGGGGGTGTGGGGAAGTGGGGAAGTGGGGAAGTGGGGAAGTAGGGTGTAGGGTGTAGTGCGATTCGTTGGCTAGAAACTAGACAGTAAGACGTTTAGAGGATTAGCCGCTTGGTAAATGTAGTACCTTGATAACTTTATAACCATACAGGTGCGGGTTAGTAATAACCTTAGTCCTGTCCTCTAGATGCCTAGAGTGACGGCATTTCCTGCTGCTTTAGACTTGGTACATCTGAGGTAGTGAGCGAGGAAAAAAAGCGGTATCTGATAGCCTAAATCAGAAACCCGTTGAGCCAGAACCTATGGATAGCCCTGGGGCGAAGATACGAATTAACCATCGTCAACACCCACGAGCCAAAAGGCTGACAGGCTCGAAACAAAAGTTAACAGAGTTGGGGCTGATAGCTCATACCACTATCAGTAAGGCATTCCCGTTACTCTGTTGTGGACAGTATCATCAAATACGGTTCAACCAATGGTTATAGGGAACGAAGTAACCCTGATTGACTCTGCCCGTTCGGGGTAGCAGGAAACCATCCGCAAGTCAATAGAGGGAGAGGATGTCCTTAAAAGCCAAGGCTTTGAGTAATATCAAAGATATGCTAACAAAGGACGGGTAACTAGGAAGTCTAAGCAACAATCAACGGTCATATACGCCCTAAAACCAA
>NZ_JAPZSR010000087.1:0-2846 GCF_027531875.1 Microcystis sp. LE19-84.1B
GAGGATGGCCAAAAGCACTGATGAGGAAAACTCCCTTGATAGCGAATCCCGTCCCCAAGATAGTCCCGATTTGATGCAATTGCATTATGAGGAGGTGGTCCGACAAGGGTTAGAAATTCTCAGTTTAGAACATCGCGCTGTCCTTGTCCTTCACGATCTAGAGGACTTACCCCAAAAGGAAATCGCCCAAATCTTAGAAATTCCCCTCGGTACGGTGAAATCACGTCTTCATTATGCGCGTAAAACCATGGGTCAATTTTTGCAAAAACAAGGAGTTCTCTAATGTCCCCAGAAGATGAGAAAGTGGTTAATTTTCTGCGTCGCTATCGTCCATCGCTGCCACCTCGACCGATAGATGAAGAAGAACAGTTAATGCAAATGATTAGGGGAGAAAGGCCGGTAACTTGCCCAAAATCCCTGCCTTTATTGGGGTGGATAACTGGTATTACTGCCTTATCTGTGCTGATTGTTGGTTCCTATCGTTGGTTTCATCCTCATCCACAACTGGGCCAAATTTCCGACGAGCAGTTAGAAGCTTTTTTAGTGGAGAGTTGGAACCATAGCATCGCTCCACCGATTGCTGCTCCTAGCGTTTATAGTTCGCCTTGGATGAGCTTAAACGAGCCTCAACTCACCTATTCTACCTATAATCCTTAATTTCTTGGTCGAGGTCAATTATGTCCCTTTCTACTCTCTCGATTCTCGGCACAACCATGGCTGTAACTCTGGCGGCTAACCTAGTCCCAACTGCCACTGTGCTATCCTATCCCCAAGATCGTCTATTTATCGCTCAAACTAGCTCTCCCCAGCGTCCTGAGAGTCGTCGAGTGAATAATTCTCGAGAAAGACTAATCGAACAATTAAACCTTACCGATGACCAAAAGTCGAAAATTGCCGCTATTCGTCAGAAATATCAGGAAAAAACCCAAAAGTTGCGAGACACCCTGAGAAGCAACGAACAAGAACTAAATAGTTTATTATCCAATAATGCCTCCGATCGAGATATCCGTTCTAAACATCAGCAAATCTCTCGGAATCGCCAAGAAATCAGTAACCTGCAATTTGAGAGTTTTTTGGAAATTCGTCAAGTGTTAACTCCCGCTCAAAGAACGGAATTTTCCCAATTAATGCAGGAACGTTGCCCTAATTCCCGCAATTGCGGACGACAATAATTCCTATCAGTGCCGATTAAGATCGAGTTTGATGCCGATACATTAGAAAAACGCCAAGGATGGGTTACTACCCCATCCTCAACTTATCATTTACTGATCAATTATCGTTTCCAAGTGACTTTTGGTAGGATATGATTCATATCTACCCGGTCTCTGTACTTGGTGGCGAAGTTCAAGAGGGAATCGAGGAGAGAATCGGAGAGATAGTGAGGTTGTAGTCCTAGATCGAGTAATTTTGTGTTTTTAGCCTTGAAATAATGTTCCTCTAACTCGATGCGCGGGTTGTCAAGATTGTTAATCTCCACATTTAACCCTAACGCAGAACCAGCTTTTTTCACCATCAGTGCCAAGTCACCGACGCTAAACAGTTCGGTAAATTGGTTAAAAACGCGGAATTCCCCGGATTGAGCGGGATTAGCGATCGCTAATTCCAAACAACCCACGGTATCGCGGATATCTAAAAATCCTCGCGTTTGGCCACCTTTACCGTACACTGTTAGGGGATGACCGATCGCCGCTTGAATACAAAAACGGTTTAAAGCAGTACCAAAAACCCCATCGTAATCGAGACGGTTAATTAACATCTCATCCATTCCCGTTTCTTCGGTGAGGACTCCATAAACCACCCCTTGATTGAGATCTGTGGCTTTTAAACCCCACATCCGACAGGCAAAATGGATATTATGGCTATCGTGGACTTTGCTGAGATGGTACATACTACCAGGCTGTTTGGGATAGGGTAAAGTATCCTTACGACCGTTATGTTCGATCGTGATGTAACCTTCTTCAATATCTATATTCGGTGTGCCATACTCACCCATGGTTCCCAGTTTTACTAGGTGCGCGTCGGGAAATTCCTCTTTCATCGCGTAGAGGATGTTTAAATTGCCAACCACGTTGTTAACTTGGGTTAAAACTGCGTGTTCGCGATCGATCATGGAGAAGGGTGCAGATCTCTGTTCTCCGAAGTGAACAATCGCATCCGGTTGAAACTGTCGCAGGGATTGAATCAAAAAGTCGTAGTTATTGATATCCCCGACAAAAAGATCGAGGGATTTTCCTGTCAGATCTTGCCAGCGTTGAATCCGATGAGATATGGGTGCGATCGGTGTTAAGGTATCGCAGCCTAATTGTAAGTCCCAATAGCGACGAACTAAACTATCAAGTATGCCTACTTCGTAACCTCTATTTGATAGATGGAGTGCCGTTGCCCAACCACAATAGCCGTCTCCGCCAATAACCAAAACTCTCATACAATATCTGTAAAGTTTATATACTCGTCTTTGGTAACTCTAGCAGTTTTGTGTCACGCTTTACCAGCTTAATCCCCGTGAATATAGTGGGGTGTGGGGTGTAGGGTGATGGGGTGTAGGGTGATGGGGAAATGGGGTGTAGGGTGTGGGGTGTAGGGTGTGGGGTGTGGGGTGATGGGGAAATGGGGTGTAGGGTGTGGGGTGTGGGGTGTAGGGTGTGGGGTGTGGGGTGATGGGGAAATGGGGAAATAGGGAGAATCAATAAAGGTAGTCTATTGACAACTGATAACTGATAACTGATAACTGATAACTGATGAGGGTGTTCTAGAAAACTTGACAAGGGAACGGATTACAGGGAAACTCAGCTTGTAATCAGTGGGCTTTGCTGACGAGAAAACAAAAGCCAAAAATCTAGATAAAA
>NZ_JAPZSR010000036.1:0-25241 GCF_027531875.1 Microcystis sp. LE19-84.1B
CAATTGTCTATCTTTTGGTATTAACTTATTTATGCCTTAAGTCCTTTCCTGTATGAATTTCAGCTACTTTTGAGCGTAGTTGCTCTCATCGAATTTTATTTTAAGTTAATTATTTGCATAACAATTCCCGAAGAGCCAAATTTGTCTAATGACTCAATAGTTAAATTCTGTAACCAGTTTTGAGCTTGTTTTAAAGCAACTGGTACAGAAACTTGCTGATTCTCATCAAATAAAATCTCATATAATTTAATCATCAAGAATGAGGTTGACAGGTCATTAACTGTCCATAAACTACTGACAACACTGGGACTTCCCGCAAACAGAAAACCACTGGGTAAACCGATATATTCATCACTGATAGAGTTTAAATCAATTAAGCCAGTTTCGCAAGCGGAAAGGGTGATAAGGCGGCATTTATTCAAGCGCAGTTCAAAGATTTCGCCTAATGTTAGGGGTTCTTTATTGGCTAATAATAAGGCGGATTCTAGGGGATTATCGGGGTTAAAGCCTCCATGACAGGAGAAGTGATAACAGTGGTTATCTGAGGATTTGAGATGGGGAAGAACAGCGTTTTTAGTGGCGTTATCTTGGGCGATAACTTGAGGTTCAGTAAAGAAAGTTGAGAGGATATTAACTTCTAAGTCGGTGTAAAATAAGTCCTTGGTGGGGTTTTGAATGGCGAACAGTTTATTAAAGTCGGAATGGTGAAAAGTTTGGGAGATTTTTTGCAAGATTTGACAACTAGGGGCATATTGTACACCCTTGGGGAATAAATCTTGTAAATCTGATCTCCCCGTTACCGACTCCCCACTTTTTAAGGAGAGTTGGGGGGGATCAACAGGTAAGGCGTGTAAGGGTAAGATATGCAGAAACAAATGGGGGATAATAATTAAGCGTTGACAAGTATTAGGAATGAGAGCAAGAATATCGTTAATATGCAGAATATCAGCAAAAGTCTGTAAGAGGTTAGACAGTTGATTTCTCCATTCTTGCTTACCGTTTTTGGAGTAGTAAAGCTGTCGATAATTATTGAATGTATCCAAGAATTGATTTTTATCATTTTCGGAAGATTGCCAAACTTTAATCTCTCCATCAGCCGACACCACAAAAGCGAGTATTTTCTCCCCTGTAATGTACCATTGAAGCAGACAAGTTTCAGCATCAGTTAATTCCTGAATTTCTGTAAATGGAATAGGCTCAACTTTTTGAGTGAGGCTGAAAAGAGGATCGATGGTTTTAATTTCTCTCTCAATAAAATCATCTAAGTCTTGTTGATAGTCTTTCAGGTAACTATGATCTTGAACGTAGGGAGTTAAGTTATCACTACGCATTAGCTTCTGGTTAATACTTTGATGTTGTAAGCGAATTTGTTCATTAACAACTTTTTGTTTTAATTCATTTAATTGGGCAATAATTTTTTGACTAACCCCTTGGGGGTGTAGGTTTTTTTGGGTGATTAATTCCACCAGGTTACGTCCTTTACTGCGTTCGATATATTCTAGAGCGGTTTTGAGGTGTTGAAGGTTGTTCTCAATATGGTAAAGATTAAGGTAAGTAAGAACAAGACCTCCATAGGAGTGTATGGCATCAGAGAGAATTTCTTGTTTTCTATAGCCTGTTACCGCTTCAATACGAATAGTTTCTGCTGCTTTTATCGCTAAGACGAACCCTTTGATAGCAATTTGCCAATTTTTGGCATTATAACCGTAAAATCCTAAGTTATGTGCAGTCTTAAAACATTCCTCAGGTAAAGCTTCTAAAGTCCGAACAGTTAAAGCATTTTCATTGGCAGTGATTGCCAATTCTAAATTCTTAGCCTTATCCTCTTTGATTCTGTCATAATAAGCATTAGCAAGGTTAAATTGTGTTGTGGCCCATTCATAAGGAAACTTTTCCCTGGTAAAGGTTCTTAAAGCAGATTCAAAACAGGTGATCGCTACTTCTAGATTCTCTGCTTTATCTTCTTTAATTCTCTCATTGTAAGTATTCCCCAAATTCTGTTGTGTCAACGCCCAATCATAGGGAAATTCATCAAAAGCATAAACCTTCAAGGCTTCATTGTAGCAAGTAATTGCGTTTTCTAAATTCTGCTCTTTGTCTTCTCTGATTCTTGCACGGTAAGCTCTACCAAGATTATTTTGTAGCTTGGCGAATTCTCGAGGAAAATCATCAGGTTTCACCAATTCTAATGACGTTTTAAAACAGTCAATAGCCTTTTCTTTATTTTCTGCCTTTTCCCCTTTAATTCGATCATGGTAAACATTTCCGAGATTCATTTGACTCATTGCCCATTCATGAGCAAATCTTTCTCTTTCAATCGTATAAATTTTTAATGCCGCTTCAAAACAAGTAATAGCGATTTCTAAATTCTCTGCTTTATCTCCTTTGATTCTTTCATGATAAACACTCCCCAAAGTGTTTTGTGTTTTTGCCCAGTGTATGGGGAAATTGTCAGAGTTAACAACTTGTAATGATGCTTGACAACAGGCAATAGCGATTTCTAAATTCTCTGCTTTATTTTCTTCAATTCTGTCAATGTAAACTTCGGCTAGATCCACTTGTACACCTGCCCAATTTAAAGGAAAATTCTTAAAAGTATAAATTTTTAGTGCCTGTTGATAACAATTAATAGCAAATTCTAAATTTTTGGCTTTATCTCCTTCGATTCTATTTCTATAAGTCGTCCCTAAATTTTTTTGTATCTTTGCAAACTGATCAGGAAAACTATCGACATCGTAAACTTTTAATGCCTCTTCAAAACAAGATATTGCAATTTCTAAATTATCTCCTTTTTTGCCTTCAATTCTCTCACAATATGCTTTTCCAAGATTAATATGTGAGTCTGCCCATTCATTGGGAAAATTATTATAACTGTAAATTTTAAATGATTCTCTTAAATAAAAGATAGCATTTTCTAAATTCTCTCTCTTTTTTTCTTTTATTCTCTCTAAATAAGCACCCCCCAAATTAAATTGCCCTCTTGCCCATTCATTGGGAGAAGTATTGATCGTATAGACTCTTAACGATTCCATAAAACACTTAATGGACTGTTCTACATTCTCTTCTTTTTTCCCTTCTATCCTTTGTAAATAAACATTACCGAGATTATTTTGTACTTTTGCCCATTCCTTGGGAAAACTTTCAATATTATAGACGATTAAGGAGTTTTCGCAATAACCAATGGCTATTTCTATATTCTCTTTTTTCTTTTGCTCAATTATCTCTAAGTTAGTAGTTTGTAAGTAGGCATTGACTAACTGAATGTGGGTATTTGCCCATTCACGAGGGAAAGCCTCGAAGGTACGCACTTTTAAAGCTTTTTTACAACAATCAATAGCAGTTTTTATATTTTCTGCTTTATCACCATCACCTTTTATTCTTTCAATGTAAACATTACTCATATTATGTTGCACCCTTGCATATTCATAGGGAAAAGCATCTAGAGTATAAATTTTTAACGCTTCTTGAAAACAATTAATAGCTTTTTCTATATTCTCAGTCTTTTTTCCTTCAATTCTCTTGGCATAAACATTTCCCATATTCATTTGCGTCATTGCCCAATACACAGGGAATGTTTTAGGTTGGTAAACTATTAAAGCCGCTTGATAAGCTTTAATGCTAATTTCTAAATTATTTTTGAGGCTACCAAAAGGAAACTCATTAATTAGATTTCCAAACACTAAAACGACTGCTGCTGTAAATTGTGCTTCTTGTGGATGCAGATTAGAGAAGATGTTTGTAGCCCATTGATAAAGAAATTCTCCAAAATTTTCATCGAGTTTATCTAAATTATTTTGACAGAAAGTATAAACTGATTCAGGATTAAACCTATTTTTATCAATAAGTGAACTCAGTTGCAAGACATTATCTAGAAAAACTTGATAGTCTTCAGGTTTAATTTTCTTTAGAGTTTCGTTTTCTACTCTTTGATTAGGCGGAGTTATAAGTTTTCCTTTTGGTATAAATTCCCAATCATAACCTGAGTTCTTACAAATCAATAAAATCTCCTCAGCTTCTATTGCTTCAACACTCGGTACAGGAAAATTCTGCTCCCCTAATTGTCGTGCGAAAGTAGCCGCATCTTCTTGAGACTCAAACAGTAATATTTTGTGATTATCATCTACACTTATAGTATGAATACCCTCATTATCTGTTCCCACATTGTAAAGCAGAACATAAACAGTTTGAGGTAACTGATTAGAGGGTTGCTGCTGAAAATACTGACTTAAAGAAATAGCTAAATCTTGCGGATTCACCCGTAAGTTTTGTAAAATTCTTGCTGTACTTTCCCCCTCTTGAAAAATCCCAATCAGTAAATGCTCTGTATCAATAGATTCACTCCCTAATTTATCAGCAAATGATAATGCACTGTTTAAAACGAGTTTTGCCGACTCTGTAAAAGGAAGTTCTATAGTAATCATTCCTGAACCCCTTCCTAGAATTTTTTCAACTTCAATCCGAGCATTTTTTAGCGTTATTCCCTGCTGTCTTAAAACTTGCGACGCAATTCCTGTCGCTTCACCGATTAACCCTAAAAATATAAATTCCGCTCCTACAAAATTATGCCCCAAGCGACGCGCTTCCTCCTGCGCTAACATAATTACCTTAATCCCTTTCTCTGCAAACCGTTCAAACATAATTTAGACTCCTTATCACTTCTAAACCACGAAACTTATCAGAACTACAACACCTTGATTCGCCATTCCGTAAAAAATTGGACATAATTGAATGAGGACGATGATTGCTAGGGTTATGGCGCGATTATTACAATTATATCCAATTATATCCCAGGGATGAGAGCCAAAGACAATCATAGTTAATCAAACAATCAAAAAAATCATAATTTAGACAGAATTGGGTGCGTTGTTCATTAATAGCGTGGTAGATGGGGAATTGATGGGTAGGGGCGAAGCATTCGGATAGAAAATCTAGGGTTTCAGCGATAAGTTATTGTCCGAATGCTTCGCCCGTACAGGGATTTAATGGGGAGATTATCGTAATTGTATCACAGGGATGATAGGCTAAGGTTAGTGATAAGTTATTGTCCGAATGCTTCGCCCGTACAGGGATTTAATGGGGAGATTATCGTAATTCTATCATCGGCATAATAGGCTAAGGTTATTGTCTGGGGTAGGGGCGAAGCATTCGGATAAAAAATTTAGGGTTTCAGTGATAGATTATGCACGAATGCTTCGCCCGTACAGGGATTGAATGGGGAGATTATCAGAATTGTATCACAGGGATGATAGGCTAAGGTTATTGTCTGGGGTAGGGGCGAAGCATTCGGATAGAAAATCTAGGGTTTCAGCGATAGATTATGCACGAATGCTTCGCCCGTACAGGGATTTAATGGGGAGATTATCGTAATTTTATCACAGGGATGATAGGCTAAGGTTAGTGATAAGTTATTGTCCGAATGCTTCGCCCGTACAGGGATTGAATGGGGAGATTATCGTAATTCTATCACAGGGATGATAGGCTAAGGTTATTGTCTGGGGTAGGGGCGAAGCATTCGGATAGAAAATCTAGGGTTTCAGCGATAGATTATGCACGAATGCTTCGCCCGTACAGGTTATTTGCCCCTACATTGGCTTGAATTTATTAAGATTGTTTTCGTCTTGTTGCCAATTTTGCGGATTGTCAAGAATGTATTGCCGGATTTTTTGATAAGAATCTTCATTGCGAATGATATGTTCATAATAATTGCGATGCCAAACTTTCAGGCGATCGCTACATAAACGATTGATTTTACGAGTAGAGATTGATTTAAAATTCTGCACAATAGCCCCCAAAGATTCTGGCATTGTACCGCGAGGATATTGAGAATAGTATTCGGTCTTTTCCAGAGCTTGGTTTTGTATTAATATAATTCCATGAATATGATTAGGCATAACAATAAAAGCATCTAGTTCAATAAACTTAAAATGTAGAGGCAGTCTATACCATACTGCTTCAACAGTATCACCAAGTAAATTTTGCTTCATATTTCCTTCAACAATTTCACCAAATAGATACTGCTTCTGATAAGAACAAATTGTTATATAATAAGCTCCATTAAGTCTATAATCATAGCCTTTCAAGCGAATAGATTGTCGATATTTTTTCAGTTCATTCATGGCATGGCGGATGGGAGATTGATGGGTAGGAGCGAAGCATTCGGATGTAAAATCTAGGGTTTCAGTGATAGATTATGCACGAATGCTTCGCCCGTACAGGGATTTAATGGGGAGATTATCAGAATTGTATCACAGGGATGATAGCCGAGAAAAATCCTAGTTAATCAAACAATCAAAAAAAATCATAATTTAGATAGGATTGAGTGCGTTATTCGTTCATGGGTTGAGATTGTTTTATAAAAGTTTTTTAAATTCTTCAATAGTTAATCCAGAACCTTTAATAATTGTTCCCATTGTATAAGCATTGATTGGATTAGCCCTTGGAATAGTGAGAATATGTTGTCCATCAGTCATGGTAATATGCTTACCCTGTCGAACAATCTGAAATCCTGCTTTTTCAAACGCTTTAATTGCTCGTTGATGATTAATTCTAGCAAGACTAGGCATGATTTAATTCAACTTCTACATAATAAGATTCGATCCCTTGATTCAACTCCGCAGCAACTTCTAAATAAGACTGAATTGCATCTTGAATATTATTGAGTGCTTCTTCTTTAGTTGTACCTTGAGAAGCACAGCCAGGTAAACTAGGACACCAAACGGCGTATCCCTCTTCTGATTGCTTGAGATTGACTTGATATTGCATATTTTTAAGATCATCCCGTCCTTAATAAAAATTTGGGCAAAACTATTATTATTATAACATTACCTAAGCATTGCGCTACGGCTACCATTACCTCAACCAACCCCTGATCCAACAATTTCTGATTTTTCTGCAAAATTCGGGGTTTATCGCCATCATTGCAGGATGATAGCCAAGAAAAATTATAGTCAATCAAACAATCAAAAAAATCATAATTTAGACCCGATCATCGGTTAAAATAATAGTAATTTAGAATTAAGGATTGAGTTATGCCGCAACAAAACTGTGAAGCCGTCTTTGAAAATGGCGTTTTACGTCCTCTTAGTAATCTCCAACTCAATGAAGGACAGTGCGTTAAACTCATTATAGAATCCAATTCAATTTCCCAGCTTACTTCCCAAAAATGGTCAGAAACGGGGATAATCGCCCAGTTAACAGCAAATCCGATTAAAATTGAAGACTTCCATCCTCTTACCAGAGAAGAAGCGAATGAACGCTGGTGAATCTCAACCCTTCTTTATTGATTCTAATATTTGGCTGTATCGCTTCATTGTTAATTGTAGCGATACTAATGCCATCCCTAAGCAACAAATAGCTACAAATATTACGAATCAAGGAAACTTGATAATTAGTACACAAGTTGTTAATGAGGTTTGCTCAAATTTAATCCGCAAAGCAGGGTTTAATAATTTACAGATTCAAAATCTACTTGAAGAATTTACCCAAGGGTGTGAAATCTTACCTGTCTCCCTCGAAACCCTTGAGTATGCCGTGAAATTACGAGATCGCTATTTAATTTCATTTTGGGATAGCCTGATTGTTGCTAGTGCAGTTTTAGGCGATGCAACTATTCTCTACTCAGAAGATATGCAAGATGGTTTAATTATCAATAATAGCTTACAGGTTATCAATCCCTTTAAAGATTTAAACTCTTAAAAAGATCATTGACGAGAACTATAGCGTTTGTTATAAAAATGAAATGTAAACTAATCTCGAAAAACTGCTTTTTTAGCTTCTTCTAAATCGTCATCACTGATCACAACATCTTTCCATAAACCTTTAATTTGAGTCTTATTGCGAGAACCTTCAAAGCGATTCATCAGCAATCATCAAGAGTTGGGGATTGGTGGTAAGATTGTCAGAAAGGCGATCGCACTGTATAATCTTGATTAATATATAAGCTAATTCTACTCACTTGAACTAAATCATCATGAATCAAAAACCGTACCAAGTAGAAGCATTTTGGGATCGAGAGGCGCAAGTGTGGGTAGCAGAGAGTGAAGATATTCCGGGATTAGTCACCGAAGCTGATACCATCGAAGCTTTAACAGCTAAATTACGACAGATGATTCCAGAATTATTACAACTCAATCATCTAATTACTATTGAACCTCAAGCAGCGATAATTTTTGAACTCATTAGTCATCGTCAAGAATCAATTGAGTGCGTTGTTTAGATGGCTACTTCTTTAACACCTGCATTAAAAAAACTGCTCTCAGCAGCCGGATGTTATTTTGAACGTCAAGGGAAAGGAGATCATGAAATTTGGTATAGTCCTCTGACAGAAAGAAGATTTGTAGTTGATAATACTATTAAATCACGTCATACTGCTAATGCAGTTTTGAAACAAGCCGGATTATCTAAATCCTTTTGAAATCTGTAGAATCCTCCTCCATATATAAGCTAATTCTACTCATAAGAAGAAGAATAATGTAATGCTTCAATGCGATCTGCTTCGGCGGCTTCGGCTATAATTTCTGCTTCTATTGTTTCTTTGTTAGTATGATAGTAAGTCAAAGCGGCATAAACTTGTGCCAAAGAAAGATGAGGTATTTCATCGGCAATCTCTTCAGGACTATATCCTAATTTATACCAGATCACTATTCTTCGTACAGTAACAGCAGTTCCCGCAATAATAGGACAACCTCCATGAATTTTGGGATCGCTTTTTATAAAAGTGCCAATATTTATCTCTGTTAACATAACTTTCTCTGATTCAGTTTCAACTAATTAAACTAAATAGGATTCTATGCTTTTATCACCATTTTAGCATAGCCTAAACATTGGTCGGGGTAGGGGCGAAGCATTCGGATAGGAAATCTAGGATTTTAGCGATAGGTTATGCCCAAATGCTTCGCCCGTACAGTGATTTTCTGCAATTGAGGAATAACTGTTGCACAAGGCGGTTCAAAGTGTAATTCCAAAGCTTTTTGAAGATTTATTACTTTCTTCTGGTGTCCCCTAGGTCTGCATACTGTAATTCTTGGGCTGCCCATTTCTCCATTTTTTTTGCTCACCTCCACCTTGATTCCTTCTTTCAAAACTATACCTATCAATCGTTTCCCCTTTTTTTAAGTTTCTTCTCTTTTTGTTAAGAAAGCTCTGACTAATGGATAGGATGACCGGACATTCAAGATAAATTTTCACAACTCGATCGCTACAACTATCCAGCCAAGAACTACAATAACCCTAGAATCTGTCTAAAAAAAGGCCTATCTATGCAACTTTCGCCCCAAGAAAAAGATAAATTACTCATTTTCACGGCGGCACTGCTCGCCGAAAGACGCAAAAATCGCGGGATCAAGTTAAATTATCCCGAAGCGATCGCCTATATTAGCGCCGCCATCCTCGAAGGTGCCAGGGAAGGTCGTAGCGTCGCTGAATTGATGAGTTACGGCACTACTTTATTAACTTGCGAGGAGGTAATGGAAGGTATCCCCGAAATGATTACGGAAGTGCAGATCGAAGCGACTTTTCCCGATGGTACTAAATTAGTTACCGTTCACAATCCCATTCACTAACAGGAGATTTTTAGCAGTTATGATTCCGGGAGAAATTATCACACCATCCGGGGAGATCGAGATTAATGTCGGTCGCGACACCCTGCGTATTTCTGTGGCTAATACAGGCGATCGACCGATTCAAGTGGGTTCCCACTATCATTTTTATGAAGTTAATCAGGCCCTGGAGTTTCAGCGCGAATTAACCAAAGGAACCCATCTGAATATTCCCGCGGGTACATCAGTTCGATTTGAACCGGGAGACACGAAAGAGGTGGAATTAGTTACCATCGCGGGAACTGAAGAAATTTATGGCTTTAATGGTTTAATTAATGGTTCCCTCAAGGGCAAGAAAAAGAAAAAGTAAGGCCTTAACGGAATCGCTCAATTATGGTAAAATCAAGGCAACGATAACTAATTCTTTCCAAGACTATGACGACGGTAAAAATTGGCATCATTGGCGGCAGTGGTTTGTATAAAATGGATGCCCTCAAGGATGTGCGGGAAGTATCCCTCGATACTCCTTTTGGTTCTCCTTCCGACGCTTTAATTCTCGGGACTTTAGAGGGAACAGAAGTTGCCTTTTTAGCGCGTCATGGCAGAAATCACCATTTTTTACCGACCGAATTACCCTTTCGAGCTAACATTCACGCTCTCAAACAATTAGGGGTTGAATATATTATTTCCGCTTCGGCAGTTGGTTCCCTCAAAGCCGAAGTTAAACCCCTAGATTTAGTCATTCCCGATCAATTTATTGACAGAACTAAAGAGAGAATAGCGACTTTTTTTGGGGAAGGAATTGTTGCCCACGTGGCCTTTGGTGATCCCGTTTGTCCCCAATTAGCCAACATTTTAGGGGATGCCGTCGCTAGTTTAAACCTACCGGAAGTTACCTTGCATCGCGGCGGTACATACCTCTGTATGGAGGGGCCGGCTTTTTCTACTAAAGCGGAATCAAATCTCTATAGAAGTTGGGGGGCAACCGTCATCGGTATGACCAATTTAACTGAGGCCAAATTAGCCCGAGAAGCGGAAATTGCCTACGCTACCTTAGCTCTAGTTACCGATTACGATTGTTGGCATCCCGATCACGATCATGTCACGGTAGAAATGGTGATCGAAAATCTACACCATAACGCTATTAATGCCCAAAAAGTCATCCAAGAAACGGTGCGCCGTCTGGCAGCTAATCCTCCCGTTTCTGCCGCTCATTCTGCCCTTAAATACGCTATTCTTACCCGTCTAGATTCTGTTCCCGTCGCCACTAAAGAAAAATTAGCTCTCTTTTTGAAAAAATATCTTGAAGAAGTAGAGAAATAGTCGAGAAAAGTCGCCGATGAATCTAGAAATGGGTCATTTTTCTCCCTGTGATCCAGACGATCAATTTGACCCTTAACGAAGGCAGAGGGCGGTCGCCAGCAGTCAGTATTCAGGAGTCAGGAGATAGGAGATTATTTTATTTATTCTCCCCACACCCTGTCCCCACGAAAAACTTTTTGCCGCAAACCCTAACTAGCTAGATATTCTCTGATGTTGGCCTTGCGTTTTCTTAATTTAGCGATCGCTTCTCGTTCGATCTGACGGACGCGTTCACGACTGATATTGAGTCGAACGCCAATTTTTGCTAGGGTGAGGGGCTGCCCATTATCTAAACCAAAACGCAGACAAATCACTTCTTTTTGTTGAGGGGTGAGGTCTGCCATCAGTTTTTCCAAATCTACTTGGAGGGAAGAATGGGCAGTGTAATCTTCCGGGGAAAGTCCCGTATCTTCCAAGAGTTCTCCTAATTCCGTGTCTTGATTGTCCCCCACCTTTAAGTCAAGGGAAAGAGGTTGACGGGACCTTTCCAAGTAGTCTCGCACCTGTTTGGGAGTTAGGTCTAATTCCTCGGCTAATTCGGCAATGGTGGCAGCGCGACCTTTATCTTGAGCTAGTTGACGCTGGGCTTTTTTGATTTTATTCAGTTTTTCGGTGATGTGGATGGGCAGACGGATGGTGCGACTTTTTTCTGCGATCGCCCGGGTGATAGCTTGGCGAATCCACCAATAGGCATAGGTAGAAAAGCGATAGCCTTTGGTGGGATCGAATTTTTCCACACCTCTTTGCATCCCAATGGTTCCCTCTTGGATGAGGTCTAATAGATCTAGATTGCGTTTTAGGTATTTTTTGGCGACGGAAACCACTAGACGCAGGTTCGCTTCTACCATCTTGCGTTTGGCGAAATCCCCTGCCCCTAATTCTCGACGCAGTTGTTCTTCACTAATTTCCGCCGCTTCTGACCACTGGCGATCGCTGGGATCGCTGCCGAGTTTAGCCCTTAGGGATTCTTTGATTTTTTCCAGAAAAATTAATCTTTGTACCTGTTTTGCGTAGAGAATTTCTTCTTCATGGCTGAGAAGGGGAACTCGGCCAATTTCTCTGAGATAGGCGCGAACTGGATCGGTGTGGTTTTTCGAGGTTTTCATGAGTGCGCGTCGGTTGAGGGTTGATATTCAGGGATTGATGGCGTTTTTCCGATTGCTTCCCCAGGGGCAGTTAAGGAGATGCTATCAGGGTTTCTTCTCGTTTTGTAAAGAGACAAGTAAGTGGTTACTCAAGGATAGAGAGAAATCCAATTGAGGATTTAATTGCCTCTATAGTTCTTTTTTTGGCTATATATAGATTTTATGGGCATAAATGGCGAGTAGTGACAAGCTTGTTTATTTAACTAATATTACAACAATTATTAAATAATGTAAAGTTTATGAGAAAAAAAAATATCCCTCTCAGGAACGCACCGATGAAGAGTAGGTTTGAGTATCCCTACTCATAGATTACCCAGAGGTTTCCAATCAGGATGCAATCTAGATGACAAAATGAGCAATTTGCTCCCCTCACCGATCGCTCTGCGATCGGTGAGGGGAGCAGGGAGTAGTCATACTAAATCCGTTGAGCAATTTTCGCCGGTATTGAACCCCTCAATGGTTCCGCTCCCCGCACCTTCCCCACCGGTGCGTTGCTGACGCTTAAGTGCTATTTTGGTTTAGTTTGGACGCTAATCGGACCATTAACCATGGTTTGACAGGCTAAACGATAATTTTCGGGTTTTTTCTTCAGACAGCGCTGCTCAAAGTCGGTTTTGGCTGAGAGATTTTCCAGACCCTCGACAATTGCCACTATACAAGTACCACACTGACCGTAACCGCCACAATTCATCAATTTACCGCCAAAAGTGTAGATATCAACGCCATTCTGGATTGCTTTCTCTCGTAAGTTCGCCCCATCTGCCGCTACCACGATCTTATTCTCTTTGACGAAGTTGATGTTACCCATGACTGTCTTACCCTAAATTTTTGCAAATTAATATTAAAAAATATTAAATTTTTTTGATTGTAACATTTTTGGCTCGCTGTTCTAAATATTCGGCGATGGCAATAGCGATCGCTTTTTTACCGATAAATTTCCCCAATGCCGCTTTTGTGACCAAATAAGCCACCTGTTCCCCGTGATCGCCCTTTTCCTCGCCCCGATTAGCAATAACAGCCTGATAGCCCTTTTCTAGGCGTTTACGGGCGATTTCCAGTAACTCCTCCTGACTAACTCCCTCCTGATACTTGAAAGTCACCATCTCTAAATCGGGAAATTTTTCTCTCACCTTGTCAATCACTTTTTCCGTCGGCACAAAATTAAGATTTAACTGCCCTCCACTGGGAATTTTGCCGTAAAAAGGGCTTTCTAAGCGATAATCTGCCACTGCTGCCGAGAAAATCCCAAATTTATAATCTTTACTCTCTAATTCTCCCATCACCTTCCCTAGATACTCGTCATAAGTTTCAATAATTTCGTGGGGTAAATAAGCGGGGGGTGTATAGCTGCCGCGTCCGTGGATTAACTGCACCTTTGCCCCGCGCAGGTATAATTCTTCTGCAATAGCGACTCCTAACTGTCCGGTAAAACGATTGGTTAAACGACGGATATTATCGATAATCACGGGTGTGGGTCCACCAGTGACTAAAATCGGCATATTTTTCAGCACAGAATTACTGAGAATCCCACAGGCTGCCACAGTGATCTCTTTTTCCCCGGGGAGATTGTGTTTACCGTAATCATCCCGGGGTGACATAATCTGGACTCCCCAGCGATCGAGCGTTTGCAAAGATTCGGTCAGAATAGCATTATGTAAACTGCCGTGCATGGTGGGGACGAGCAGAATTTTAGTTTTTCCCTTTTCCTGTCGTCCTAAGGCCGAGGCCAAGCATGAAGTGATCACTCCGTCAGCGATTCCGTAACGAAACTTATTAATCGTGTTATAGGTAGCGGGGGCGACTAAATAAAGATCAAAGGGAGATTGATCGCTTAAATGTTCTGCTTTTGCCGTTAATTGACTAACTACGGGATTAACCGTACTCCATTCCAAAGCTTCCTTAGTGACGTATCTTAAAGCTTCTTCTGAGACAAAAGCCACGACTGTGGCCCCGAATTTCCGCAAAGATCGGGCAATTAGCGGCGCTTTCATGGCCGCAATCCCTCCCGTTACCAGTAAAGCAATCCGTTTACCCCAGAGATGATGACTCTCTAAGGGTACTTCGCGATCGCCTAAGTCCGAATCCGTGGGAGAGGAGAAATTCCAAGTCATAAATTTGGGGAAATGGGGAAATGGGGAAATGGGGAAATGGGGAAATGGGGACATGGGGACATGGGGGAATTCAACTAAAAAACCCCAAAACCCCAAAACCCTAAAATCTCAATACCCAACACCTTCTAACTGATAACTGATAACTGATCACTGATAACTGATCACTGATAACTGATTTGAAGATTTGTCTATCCCTGACCGAGAAACTGGTTATGCTAGTAAATAAAGGGTTGCTTCAGTGTTCTTATGATTGACAAAATTTTAACTAAAGTTCGATCGCTTGCCAAGCCGATATTAGTTCTAGGATTAGTGACAACGCTGATTTTAGGTTCTATTCCCAGTGCTTTAGCGGCATCGGGGGGTAGAATGGGTGGCGGTAGTTTTCGCGCCCCTAGTCGCAGTATTAGCCCTTCTAGGGGTGGTGGTTACAGTTCCCCCGGTTACGGTGGAGGTATTGGTTTTCCCTTCCTCTTACCCTTCTTTTGGGGTGGTGGTGGCGGTGGCTTAATTTCTCTGTTAATCTTTTTTGCTATCGCCAATTTCCTCGTTAATGCTTTCCGTAATGGTGGAGGCAGTGATGAGAATGGTATGGCTGTTGAACCGGGATATGAAACCGTCTCCGTGGCGAAAGTACAGGTGGGTTTGTTGGCTAATGCCCGTTATCTGCAACAAGAATTAAATCAAATCGCCCTAACAGTCGATACTAGCACCTCCGAGGGACGCGTCGAAGTCTTACAAGAATCGGCCCTGGCCCTGTTACGTCATCCGGAATACTGGGTTTATGGTAACGTCGATTCTCAACAAACCAGCCTCAGCAGTGCAGAAGCGAAGTTTAATCAGTGGTCTCTCAACGAACGCGGTAAACTAACGGCGGAAACCTTAACTAATTACAATAATCAACTGCGTCAAGGTTCTAGAGACAATATTTTACCCGAATCGGCTGGGGAATTAGCTAAAAGCGCACCGGAAGGCTATATTTTGGTGACTATTTTAGCCGGCATCGTCGGTAAATTTTCCCTACCGAAAATTAATGATTCCCAAGATTTGAAACAGGCCCTGCAAGAAATTGGTAGTATGGGAGGCGATCGACTTTTAGCGGTAGAAGTGATTTGGACTCCCCAAAGCGAGGGTGATATTCTCAGTCAAGACGACATTCTCGCCAATTATCCCGATCTGAAATTAGTGTAGTTTGTCGGGGGATAACCCTAGATATTGCCCAAAATCTCCCTTTTACAGGGAGATTTTTTGATTATTAAGGATATTGCCGCCGTTAACAATATAATTCCTGAATCCACTGCCATTCTTGGGCTAATCCTTCGGCTAAAGAAACTTGGGGATTATAACCTAGAATAGTACGGGCTTTGGTGACATCGGCGGCGGTGTGACGGGCATCTCCTCGGGCGAGTCCTTGATGCGATCGCTCGATCGGTTTACCGATGACTTTTTCCATAGTATCCAAGACATCCAGCAAAACCACGCGACTACCACCACCAATATTAAACACCTCCCCCACCGCTTCCGGTACGACGGCAGCGGCTAAATTAGCGGCTACAGCATCGCTAATAAAGGTAAAATCGCGGGTTTGTTTGCCATCCCCGTAGATGCCGATGGCTTGACCTGCGATCGCTGCTTGAAAAAACTTATGAAAAGCCATATCGGGACGTTGCCGCGGTCCATAAACGGTGAAATAACGCAAGGCAGTGACGGGAACGTGAAAATTCTGGTGATATAGCCAACAGAGTCTTTCTGCCGCTAATTTGGTGATGCCGTAGGGTGAAACTGGTTGGGGACAAAGGGTTTCGGGAGTCGGCATCGTTTCCGCATTGCCATACACCGAGGAAGTGGAAGCAAAAACCATCCGTTGTAAAGACGGGGTTTCCTTAGCGGCCTCAAGAATAATTTGAGTAGCATTTATATTCCTTTCGGTATATTGACGAAATCCATCACCCCAGCTTGCTCTGACTCCTGCTTGGGCTGCCTGATGGAATAATACTTCTACTCCTTGCAACAGTTGTCGCCAGTCGAGGGCTTGTATATCCGCTTCGATTAACTTAAATTCGGGATATTTGGCTAGAATATGGGCATTTTTGCGCTTTAAACTGGGGTCGTAATAATCGTTAAATTGATCGATACCGATCACCTGATCTCCTTGTTCTAAAAGCTTTTCTGCCAAGTTAGAACCGATAAAACCCGCGACACCAGTAACAATATGAGTAGCCATTTAATCCTAGTCGTTGATATTTTGTATCGATTGTAAGCTAAGACGCATTTAAGTAGGGTTTGCGGCAAAAAGTTTTTCGGTGGGGGCAGGGTGTGACCCCCCCAACCCCCACCCCCCCTGCCCCCCCGACATCGGGGGGATCGGGGGGGCGTGTGGGGTGTGGGGTGTGGGGTGTGGGGTGTGGGGTTTTGTCGATTTTTAGGTGGTCAATTACCTAATTTTCAGGGAAAAAGTGCCTAAATTTCCCCCAATCCTTTTACTGTTGCCTCTTGTCTCGTCTCAACAAGCAATTTATACTAAATCCGTTGAGTAACGCACAGAAAACGGGTTTCTCGGAGAAACCCGTTTTCTACTCATATAATTCTCTCAATCCCTTTGCAGTACATATATAGTACATTTGCTTAAAAAAATCGAACAAGGGTAAAAAGGGAAAAAAGAGGAAAAGGGTTACACAGTCCTCCCAGCACCGCACACCACCCGAAAACCGAAGTCGAAGTTGAAGATGTCGCGGCGGTAGGAGTTGACGCGGACAGCGGAACGGCAGAAACTTGGATTGTAGTACCAAGAACCGCCCCGCAGTACTTTGGTAGTAGATTTGTTCTTACTAATCCAAGCACTCCCATCCGTGGGTGCGCCTTGATAATTAGGGTGATAATCGTCCTCGCACCATTCCCAAACGTTTCCGTGCATATCGTACAGACCAAAGGCATTAGCTACCTTAAAATAGCCTACTGGTGTCGTCTGTTCTCGATAGATGCCTTTTGATCCCCTTCCATAATTCCCTGGATAAACTTTTTTGTCTCTTTCCCAATCAGTTCCGCTGTAATTAGCCAAATCTGTGGTAATCGTCTCCCCAAAATGAAAAGCGGTTGTTGTCCCCGCTCTACAGGCATATTCCCATTCTGCCTCACTCGGTAGCCGATACTCCCGTTTTGTTTCCCTTGATAATCGTTTACAGAATTCTGTTGCTTGCTCCCAGTTTACTTGTTCTACGGGTCTTGTCCATCTATCCTGCTCTTGATATGGCTCTTTGAAGTAGGAAGGCTCTAGTTTTAGATCGATGTCTATTTTAGCAGTTGCGGCGATCGCTCGCCACTGTGCTTGAGTGATGGGATAGCGTCCCATGAAAAAAGCTGAAATATTAACGGTGTGTTGAGGACTTTCTCTTTGGAAATAGTCTAGATCGTATTCTTTACAGAGTCTTTCTATTTCTTGATCTGGGGTTCCCATCTGGAAGGAACCGCTAGGGATAAGCATCATGTCGAGATTAATGCCTTCCCCTAAATTCTCGCTGTAATATTGTGCTTCTCGTTGCTGTAGTCGAGTGATTAATTTAGTCATGTTATAAAAATATTTTAAAAAAACAAATCTAAACATAATTCTTGGGATTGTTGTTCAATTTGTAGATTTTCTGGATCATTTTGCCAGCATTTAGGATTGTTAATAATATATTCTCGAATAGCTGATAAAGATTTTTCGTCTCGAATAATTGATTCATAATAATTTCGCTGCCATATAGGAATCTCCTTATTCTGACGAAGCAGATTAATTCGTCTAGTTACAGCCGATTTAAACCCAGCAATAAATGATGATAAAGAATTCGGTTTTCGCTGTAGGGGCGCATTGCGTGCGCCCAAATCACCCCAGTTTTGATGATGTAGGGGCGCATTGCGTGCGCCCAAATCACCCCAGTTTTGATGATGTAGGGGCGCATTGCGTGCGCCCAAATCACCCCAGTTTTGATGATGTAGGGGCGCATTGCGTGCGCCCAAATCACCCTGATTTTTATTATTAAAATAATCAGTAATGATAACAATTCCATGTAAATGATTAGGCATAATAATCCATTGATCTAATTGAAAATTAGGTCTAATTTTACAAGTGGATACCCATTCATAAGCCACAATTTTACCAATTTGATTGAGACGCATTTGATGATTTTTAATCTCCCCAAACCAAAATTGTTGCCGGTAGGCACAGAGGGTAACAAAATATGCTCCGGGTTGACCATAATCATAATTGTTGAGACGAATAGAACGACGATGGTGTTTTTCAGGATCAAAACTCATAAATATGCCTGTAGATACCCCAAAAAATGTCTTAATTATCATCTGTAACCCATGCGCCCACACCCCTCGGAAAACCAACCCTGACAGGATATTTTGGATTGATTTACCGCAAATCTACCATAAACCACCAAAATAACGAGCAAAATCCTCTAATATCCCATTATATCGGTCAAGGGCGCATCGCGTGCGCCCACATCCCTCGGAAAACCAACCCTGACAGGATATTTTGGATTGATTTACCGCAAATCTACCATAAACCACCAAAATAACGAGCAAAATCCTCTAATACCCCATTATATCGGTCAAGGGCGCACGCAGTGCGCCCCTACATAGAACACACCACCCGAAAACCGTTGACGTCGTAGAAGAAGTCGCGGCGGTTGAAGTAGTAGCGGAAAGCGGAACGGCAGTAATACGGATGTATGCACCAAGAACCGCCCCGCAATGAAGAACGATTATCATCCCCATTTTCTATCCAAGCACTGCCATCCGTCGGCGCACCATCATAGTTATCGTGCCAAGTATCGGCACACCATTCCCAGACATTGCCGTGCATATCGTACAACCCGAAGGCGTTAGCTGCCTGAAAATAGCCCACTGGGGTTGTTTTACGTCGATATTTTCCTTTGGGTTCATCGGCATAAGTTTTAGTACCAGTACCTCGATAGTTAGCTAAATCTGCCGTTATCGTTTCCCCAAAGTGAAAGGCGGTTGTTGTCCCCGCTCTACAGGCATATTCCCATTCTGCCTCACTCGGTAGCCGATACTCCCGTTTTGTTTCCCTTGATAGTCGTTTACAGAATTCCGTTGCTTGATACCAGTTGACTCCTTCTACGGGTAGCTTATACCCTCTGAAGTTAGAAGGGTTTGTCTTCAGGTCGATGTCTATTTTAGCGGTTGCGGCGATAGCTTGCCACTGAGCTTGGGTGATAGGATAACGCCCCATGTAGAAAGAGGAAACGGTTACTCGGTGTGGGGGTTTTTCTCGTCTAAATCCATCCCAACCAAATTTTTTCACCAGTCTTTCGATTTCCTCGTCTTCGGTTCCCATCATAAATGTGCCGCCGGGGATTTCCATCAATTCCAATTCGACTCCCTCGGCTAGTTTTTCGACAATGCCTTCTGCTTGCCTTTTTTCCTTTTTAATTACCCATGTTTCTCCTTCAAAAGGATTTTGATACTGACGTTCTATGGTTGCTAGGGTAAATTCAAAGGTACGGGTTTCTAGGATTTCGATGGTGGCAACGTCAAAGATAGAGGTTTTTAAGGGAGGTGACGAGGGTTGAGGGATTGGAGGGGGATTAGAAATATTAACGGCGATTTCTTCGGCAAATTCTGCGTATTCTCCCCCCAGATTGCGTAAGACTTCGATGCTGACTTGAGCAAAGGGAAGAATTTTTTCTCTTTGTTCTGGGGGATAGGTGGGTAATAGGGTTAACAAAGCGGCAAAACTGCGGATAGGACTTTTAATTTCCCCAGCAATATATTGGGAAATAGCATCGAGTACCTTGATAGTTTGTCGCTTACCGATAGCATCATTTAATACTTGACGTACCCCGGGTAAAAAGTCATAGACTCGATACTGTCCTTCTTCATTTTCTACAATCGGTTTTAATAAACCTCCCATATAAAATTCTGCCACATGAACGGGACGCACTTCGTTTAAAAGAATTTTGCGAATAAGATTGACCACCTGCATACTTACCGGGGCAGCTGCCATCATTTTTGCTAATTTTTTGGCTGGTTCGGAAGCGGTGGCAAAAAATCGCTCGACTATTGCCTCGGCCTTATTTTTAATGGTGTTTTTATCCTCGCTGTCTTGCTTATTTTCCTCTCTGGATATAGGGGGAATTTCGATAATTTGTTGTTTAATAAATTCTAAATCAAATAAAAAAGCGGAAATCTGAGCATTACCTGACCCAGCGACAACTTTTGCCCATTGTTTGAGGACTTCTGTTTCTAAGGTGATTACGGGAATAAGAAGGGTATTTTGCCAGTTAATCGGTAGCCATTGGGGATAATTTTTTAAGATTAATTTCGGATTGGGAACACCAGCAGTTAAAGCAGTGGTAAAGAGTTTACGTCCCCGTCCTAGTTGAGTACTATTCCATAATCTTTCGGGGAAAAGTTGCAGAATAGCGGTAGGTTGTTTTTCTGACCAATCTTTTAACCAAGGATGAATTAAGGCTTTTTGCCAGAGAGGAGAAACACAATCACTGACTAACAAAACTAATCCCCGTCCCCTGGGATGAATAAGTTCTTTATGGGAGTGATAACGTTGTCCCGGTTTACCTTTTTTTCTGCGTCTGACTAACTGTAATTCTTGATTATTTGAGGTTGATAGTTGCCAAACTCTGACGGTTTTAAATGCTCCTTGATTTTCTAAGAGATTTTGGAACTCATTAATTAATTCTCGCCAAATAAAAGATGATCTAGATTCTTCTACTACTAATTCGAGGGTTAACCAGCGTTCCAGTTGGGGTTTAGTCACGGGTAGCCAAATATCCCTTTCTGCAATAAAAGAAGCGGTTGCTTCTTCATCTAAAATCGTTTTAGTTGCTGAGGAAACTTTTCCCATGAAAGGACGCAAAGCGCGACTAATAAAGAGTGCTGTCTGTAGTGATGCAGCAGCAGGAACTTGAAAAGGAAAGTCTTGGATTGGGGTAGTTTTTTCTATTTCTTTGGGGAGAGATTCTTCAGTAATAATATCGACAATTGGCTGAGATTTTGATAGGTTATCTTCTGGAATATCTTCTAAGTTTTCCTCTATTTGACTAGAAGTTGATGAATCTATTGGCTCTGTATTTTCTGGATTTTCTGGGGGTGATTGGAAGTCTTCAACTCCCATTTGTAGGGCCAACCAGATACTATCAGCTACATCTTCATCACTGAGTTGTAACTGTTCTAGTAGTCCTGTTTGCTCTAGATAATCTAATAGTTTTTTAATTGATGAATTGGATGGGGATTCACTCATCTTCTACCCTCCCCAAATCTTTCAAAAGTTGATTAATCAGGTCATCCTCAGTTGATATAGCTCCTTTTTTGACCATAAAAATAGCATTAAGTAATTGATCCGTGGCTAGGGTTTGTGAATTGCGCTTTTGAATGAAGTTATCAATAAGTTTATCGATGTCTGGATTATTAGCAATTGTTTCTTCTAAATGTGCCTCAATTATTTTAATTAAGTCGGGTTTTTCCGGCTCTTTCATGGTTAAACGGAGACAACGACGCAAAAAAGGTGGAGGAAAGTCTCGTTCTCCATTGCTAGTTAAAATCACAAAAGGAAAAGCCTTACAGATAACTAAACCATCTTTTATAGGTGTTTTTATATCTTTCTGGGTAATGTCGGTTGTATCGGTATAAGCAGTGCGGACTTCAACCCTTGGGACTTCTTCTTTTAGCCTAACTAATTCGGGAATTTCAAAGCGTCCTTCTTCAAATAAGGTGAGTAAATCATTGGGTAAATCGATATCACTCTTATCAATTTCATCAATTAACAGTATTCTTGGTTTTTCCGACTCTAATAGTGCGGTTCCCAAGGGTCCAAGGGTAATATATTTTTCAATCTGTTTTAATTGGTCTTTTCGTTCTTCTGGGGTTAATTCTTTTTGCTCTCTTTCCAGTAATTTAACCTCCTGTAACCGACCGATGGCATCATAGTTATAAAGTCCATCTTTTAGGGTAGTATGGGTAGTAATCGGCCAGTATAATACTTCTCCTAATTTTAATTCCTGGGCGACTTTATAGGCAAGAGATGACTTTCCTGTCCCTGGTTTGCCAGTTACTAATAAAGGTCGCCGTAAATACAAGGCTGCATTGACCATTTTAATTTCTTCTTCGCGCACTAGAAAGGTTTCTCCCCGATGCTTACGACGACTTTCTCCCAGTTGCTTTTCTTTGCCAAAAGGTCGCCAGCTGGGGGGGTCTGGTAATGTCCAAGCGTCTGTGGGTTGTTGATTTCCTGTAAATTTTTTCCAGTCTTTCATAGTTCAATTTATGGCATCAAAAGTGGATAGTTGGGGGGAACAAGCTGGTAGTCATCCCAAAGTAATGATAGATGATTCCCAATATGATTATCTTCTAACCAAGCAGCAGAACGTTTATTTTTAATTATTTCTGGTAATTTCTCTAGTGGACATTGACAGATAGGGTCTAATTTTTCCTGACAGTTAAGTTCTTGGTTAGCATCGGGTCGTATCCACAGAGATAAAGGGATTCCAGTTTCGTATAAAATGGCTAGAATATTTTTTAACTCTAAGGAGTTTTCTTGACTGAGATTAGTTAACCTTGAACCGATAACATTGTTAAATTTATGATATTTGAGTATTTTATTCGGATGGTCATTATTTGCCAGAGTTTTTTTAAAAATAACTGTTTGCTGATTGTTTGATTCGATCAGTTTTTGTATTTCTTCTTCACACTTTAAGATTTGGGTCAAATTTTGTTGCTGTATATTCCGAAAAAGTTGGCATTTTTTCATCCATAAATAGCTTTGTTGATTGTTGATATTTTCGGCTGTTATTCGTTCTGAAAATCTCATGATTATCTCATGATCGACTCCCCAATGATGAGGATCGCAGCCTGTAGCTGTTGCCACTTCATCAATTAAAAATAAATCAATCGGTTTAATCTCTTTTTCAATAAATCTATAGGGAAGAAAAAATTGAACTTTTTCTAGGGAAGATTGACAGATATTTTCTGATTCTCGTTTAATTTTTTTTAGGTGATTAATCAATTCATTTTCTTGGAGATGATTACCCAGACTTATTCCTTCATTGGGGGTTAAAGATTGATATTCTCCACGTTTTTGAGGTTCTTTTTCTGTGGGATGATAATTGTTTATATCTTTAACAATCCAAGCTCTCAGCATTAAAGATTTGTTTTCTTCTGTAAGGGTAACAAATAAGCAGGGATTTTTGTCTGTTGATTTTTGAGCGATATTTTGTGAGCGATGATTAAGATTATTTTCTAAAGTATTGATTAAAACTTCCCATTTTGTTTGATATTTTTTTAGCCATTCTTTTAATAACTTTGCCAGAGCATCTGTTGAGGTTAACTGAATGATTAAATAGCCAATAAATATTTCTAACCAAGAAAATTCTGATTGAGAAGCATAGGTGAAATATCTTTCATCTAATTGATAGATTATTTCTATAAAATCAGACCAAGAGGAAGGAATTGCTCCAGGTAAATCAACTAAATGATCCCTCACTTCAATTTTTAAATTTTCATAAGCTGTATTAATTTGATCTTGATAACTTTTGTTTTCAAATATACATTTAATCGAGGAGATAATCTCAGGAATTTTTCCTTCTATTTGTGCTATATCTAGCAACTTATTCCAAGCTTTTAAAAGAACATCAGTAGGAATAAAAAATGCAGATTTTGCAAACATTTTTTCCTTATCAGCACTTACTGCCATCCCCACTACTCCCCCCAATTGCTCATCCCAGATAGCTGTCCCACTAAACCCACCTTCTACAGCATATCCTGTGCTTTTAGTATCTTCTATCTGAATTTTGTTGTTAGCAATATGACGTTGTATCTTACCATCAGACCAGACACCTTCGTTTCTGGAAAAACCATAAGCTTTATAATTATGATCAGATAAATCTCCTATTTCAGAGGTAATTAAAGAAACTGGTTGAGCTTGTGAAGGAACTGAATCTTTTAATTTTAAAATAGCAATATCTTGAGGATCGTTGCTTTTAAATTTAACCGGATGCCAAACTTCTACGGTTGTTTCTAAAGATGTACCCGATGCAATGATAGGAAAATCACACTCAATAATGTCAGTGGGTTTCTCAGCAGATGTTAATACTAATCCTAAAGATTCATTGACAACATGAGCGCAGGTAATAATATACTCTTCTGAGACCAGAAATCCCGCTCCGACAATTTTTATTGTATCATCTTTATTTTGTCGTTGCTTATAAATTCTGACCACAGAAAATTCTAGAGATGCAACCATTATTTTTATCTAAGTCCTTATTGAGTAGATGATTGCTTATTTTTTTCCTTGTTATCCCATTTTAGGGTAATTTCATAATTAACATCGGCGCTGCCAGATGCAATAATAGCCCCTAGTCCAACAGTCATTTTTATCCCAAACTTGACCTCTACCTGATCAGCAGGTTCATTCAAACTTTTGACCTTATTAATTATGGCATTTGCCACGGGTTTTATGCCATTTAATGCGTCTTCAAAAGACTGAGCGGCTTTAACAGCTATTTCATCTGTTAGACTAATAAGTTCATCTTCTGGTTTCGGTTTGGGTAAGGGTAACTTTTCATCCACCTCGATGTAAATAGTCCCCTCCTCCGAGGTAAATTCCACTAAACGAGTCATAAAAATTCTCCTGTTTATTTTATTGCGGTTGCCTAGACTTAATCTATCACAACTCCATCTTTTTGCTCTCCTGCCTAATTATATCTCTTTACCAAGTGTTCGGTTGAAAGTTAGCATCATTAATAATTGCTACCGTATCCCCAGATGGTTTAATCACAAATAAGCCTTTTTTATAAGCATAGCGATCTACACCTTTGTTAATTTCAATTCCTGCCACTGCACCGTAGGCTCGATAGTTTTGATAATGGGGAAAAGCGATTTTAAAACGAGTCAATTTTTCAATAAATTCATCCACATCATCTTGAGATAATCGAGATTTACATTCCACCACCACGAGATCGGTATCATCCACCGCTAGAATATCAATTTCCATGGCGATGCCTTGACGTTTGACTCTAGCGCGGGGATAAACTTCCTTAATATCAATGCCTTTTTCCTGAAAAAGCCGT
>NZ_JAPZSR010000002.1:0-1306 GCF_027531875.1 Microcystis sp. LE19-84.1B
ATGCAGACAGAGGTTCAGAATATATGTACTTTTGTTTCAAAAAAGCGATCAGGCTGACTACTTGGCTCTGTGCTTCAGCAGGCAAAGATAAAAATTCACCTAAAATCTCATGAGTCATGGTTGTATCCTCCCCTATATCACACCCAAAAGCGTGTTAGCCAGATTAGCTTACTGCAAACAGCCTCCTTTAAGGAAACCTATCATAGAAGCTTTCTAGGAATCTAGCAAAGATTCTTGTATCTGGCTGCACTTTGTCACAAAATTTCACTATTATTTCGGGTAAGGTATGGTAAATCCCTTGATAGATTCAATCGGGACTAACTTCTGGGAAAACCGCTATAGATCTCCTGCAAAAATCAAAAATCTGACCTTAGCTGAGGAGAATCCCAGATAGGAGGAGAAAAAAGACAGGAAAATTTAGTACAAAAGCTCTACTCTCCCTGCTCTGGCGCTCTCTAGCTTACCAGAGGTCGATTATTCACTAAATGGTATCAAAAAAATCGGGTCTAAAACCTCGTCTTTACTCGTTTTATTGTAACAGGATTTGGTATCACAGCTGCAATCAATGTGCATGGTGCGTTCCCCAAAAATCGATCGGTGGAGCAGTAGGAGCCTCATTAGGGAACGCACCCTACAAAATCGGCGTGCTGCTACGCAGTGCCTTCGGCATCGCACTACAAATCATCAATCGTTACCAACCCACCTTCTGTAAACTGAATCACAAGTTCATGGCTATCTAATAAAGCAGTTCCAACCAGGGGTCGCCGTCCTGTGGCAAATACACGAGTTTCTCGCTCCTCACCATTCCAGATAATAATTGCTTTGTGAAGAGGCAGCATTACTTGGCTGTTGTCTGCTAAATTCGCACGCATATCGTACCTGAAAGGAAGATTCAGCAATGCTACTGCTTCGGGTGGTAAACAAAGCTCATCTGTAAATCCTGTATCTACTACAAACTCAATCGGAAAGTCGGCGCGATTTGGAATCCGAAATGGGATAGTGATAAGCGGGTGTCCATTAGCCACAATACCTAAAATCACTTAACTACACGCTCCATAACACCCCCACCAAAAGCGGCAGCAACGTTGTAGCCAATTTTGATCCCAAAGAGCCGAGCATGGGGGTGTTTCTCGCTCAATAAGTCAGCAGCGTGTAAGCCATTTTCATCAACTTTGTAGTCACCTGTTTCAATGTCAATGATGACCATCTTGCCAATGTTTTCTTCAACTTCCACCTCTTGGCGGATTCTGCTTTCGTACAGTTTCTCTGCACGTTGAGCAACTTCTTCACGGCTTAAAAGGATTGC
>NZ_JAPZSR010000137.1:0-6440 GCF_027531875.1 Microcystis sp. LE19-84.1B
TTAGAGGGAGATCATCTATTCGTTCTGACTGTGTTTGTGACGTAATTGCTCGACTCCTTGTTGGCCAACACTTGACTACACAAGGATTTTAACCTTTTTTGCCCACCTTACCCCTTCAATTTAAGCGAACGGTGAGTCAGATCGGTAGAGGGAACCCAAAAAAATCAGGTCTGGACATTGATTATCCTTTTGGGAAGTGCCATTATTACGGCCGGTTGGAAAGTATTTTTTTCCAGTAATATCTGAGTTGTCTAATCCTCAACACAACTACAGTTAACCGCTCCTGAAAGAAAATTTTCTTAAAGCCTAGACTTAAGATAAAATTATATCCAACCAGATGCAGTATAGGAGTTTACCAAATGTCTAACGAAACTGTTACTTATTCCCTTGATGTCGTCCTCAAAGAAATTAAAGACAGTATCAAGGAAGTTAGCCAGAAATTCGATAAGATTGATGAACGGTTTGATCGATTAGATAATCGCTTAACAAAACTTGAGATAGGACAAGCAGATATCAAAGGAGATATTAAAGTTTTAGACGAGAAAATCGAAGGCATCGACAATCGGCTAAAATCAGTGGAAGGAACCCAAAAAAATCAGGTCTGGACATTGATTATCCTTTTGGGGAGTGCCATTATTACGGCCGCTTGGAAAGTATTTTTTTCCAGTAATATCTGAGTTCTCTAATTCTCAACAAAACTATAGTTAAACCAACACAAAAAGATAAAACATTGTTTCTGGTTGACCGGATTTCCTAAGTGGGTGGGTGGAATTAAATATAAGATGAACGTAGGTTGGGTTGAAGCATGAAACCCAACGCCTGCATGGGTTATGCTACCGCTAACCCATCCTACAAATAATTTTGCTTCTTTCTGGTTGACCGGATTTTCTAATTGCTTACTTGCCAATACAAAAACGGCTAAAAATGCGATCAAGTACCGATTCAGTTACTTCTTCGCCGGTAATTTCTCCTAAAGCTTGAATGGCAGTACGCAGATCGATCGACCAAAAATCAAAAGGTAAATCTTGGTCAATTGTTTTTTTGACCTGTTCCAAAGCAATTTTCGCCCTAGTTAAAGCGGCCGCTTGTCGTTGATTAATGGCTAAATCCAAATTAGCCGCCTGTAGTTCTTGATTTTGGACAGCATTAATAATAGTTTTTTCTAAGTCTTCAATACCCTGATTTTGGACGGCGGATAGCTTGACAACTCGCTCAATTTCTGCTGGGTAAATTACCGTTTCTGGATTAACCAAATCAATTTTATTAATCACTAAAATTAATCGGCGATCGCTGACAGAGCGATAAATTTCCTCGTCCTCCTGGGTCCATCCTGACTCTGCGGAGACGGTTAAGAGAACTAAATCAGCAGACCGGGCCGTTTGACGGGAACGTTCCACCCCAATTTGTTCGACTCGATCGCTGGCCGAGCGAATTCCTGCCGTATCGAGGACTTGTACGGGGATTCCCGCCACAACTAGCTGAGATTCGACGATATCGCGGGTAGTGCCGGGTAAATCGGTGACAATCGCTCGATCGCTCCGACTCCAAGCATTTAACAAACTGGATTTCCCCACATTCGGCCGCCCCACGATCGCCACTTTTAGACCACTACGCAGCAATTCCCCGCGCTCGGCGGTAGCTAAAATTAAATTTACTTGACAAAAAACCTGTTCTATGCTATGGAGAACCGCCTCGTGATCCAAGGGCGGTAAATCCTCTTCAAAGTCAATACGGGCCTCAATTTCAGCCAAAATATCGAGACAGGTGGCACGCAAATGCCGGATCGGTTGAGCGAGCTTCCCCTGTAAACCAGCGAGGGCAAATTGTGCCGCTTGGGGAGAACGCGCCCCAACGAGATCGACGACGCTTTCGGCTTGAGTTAGGTCAATTCTGCCGTTAAGAAAGGCACGCAGGCTAAATTCCCCCGCTTGGGCCAAACGCGCCCCATTTTCTAGACATAACTGTAACACCTGTTGTACGGGCATAATGCCGCCATGACAGTGAAATTCCACCACATCCTCGCGGGTGAAAGAGCGGGGCGCTAACATGAGCAACAGCAAAGCTTCATCGATAATTGCCCGACTTTGGGGGTGCCGGATATAACCATAGAGAAGACGATGACTTTGCCATTTTTGACGATTGCGGGTATAAAAAAGCCGACGAGCGATCGCCACTGCCTCACTACCAGATAAACGGACAATACCGATACTACCCTGTTCCGGAACGATCGCCGTAGCGATGGCGGCGATCGTATCCCCTGTGTTCAACATCTCTTAATCACTCCTTGCTAAAATTGAAGTCAGGATCAATTTTGTCAGCATTTATCCCGAAAATATGCGCTCAAGGTCATTAAAAGCGAGAAAAAGCCGCAAATATTCAAGTAATCGCTTACTGCGATTTTTGCGC
The DNA here is from genome assembly GCF_027531875.1 of Microcystis sp. LE19-84.1B. Lineage (NCBI taxonomy): Bacteria > Bacillati > Cyanobacteriota > Cyanophyceae > Chroococcales > Microcystaceae > Microcystis > Microcystis sp. LE19-84.1B. Next base: position 2,407 of record NZ_JAPZSR010000137.1, read on the forward strand.
TATTGGTATATTCGCTTAATGCGATTACAAGGACATCCTAGGGAAATTGCCAGGGGTTTTGCCTTGGGAGTTTTTTCGGGATTTTTCCCGTGGATGGGCCTTCAAATCATCATCGCTATCTTTTTAGCTACCCTATTTCGTGCCAACAAAATTGCCGCTGCTGCTGGTACTTATATCAGCAATCCCGTGACCGATCTGCCGATTTTCCTGTTTAATTATAGATTGGGAGAGTTTATTCTTGGTCAAAGCGGGCGATCGAATGTGGGTGACATTTTTCAAACTAATCAAAGCTTCACCGAAAAGTTAGCTAGTTCTGGCGGCCAATTTCTTTTGACCCTGTTTTTTGGTTGCTTACTATCAGCGACGGTATTTGCTACGATAACCTATTTTGTTAGCTATCGCCTAGTTCATCAACGGTATCACCGGCGACAAACAAGGAGAAAACGCTGATAAATTGTCACCGTTCAGGGGGTGACGAAATCTGGTAATCTAAGGGGCATGGATGAGAAGCACCAACGGTAATCCCATAATAAGTCTAAACTGTGATTTGAATGATTGAATGAATACTATGATTGTGTTGTATTCAGCAAGCATTCATCAATGATCAATCATAGTCCATCCCATAGTCAAATTGATCGCAGTTAAGACGATGGATGTGACTGTCGCATCATTTGTGTATTGAGATGCTCTTTACTTAATGTATTGCCATACAATACTTTTGTCATTTAATCAGTAGGAAGCAGGTCTGAAATTATATTTAAAAAATCTCTCACTTGTGCAATGAAAGGAAGAACTTGTAATTCATCAAAATCTGCAAAGTCTGTATAATCTGCTTCGAGACGGTATTCAAACAATTCGTTATAAATTGCACCAAAGTCTTTTGAAATAATTTCACTACGGATGTAGTTTTTGTTGAAGAGACTACGGACACCTGTATGTTTTGGAGATGAGAGATTATCATAAGCAAGTAAAGCCGTAACAGCATAAAAGCAACTATAGTATAGACGATTGATACAACTATTCCATCTTGCACCATCAGCAAGAGAACAAGCATCTTGATAAGCTTCCTCTACACGATTTAAACGATACCTAATTAGTTGATCGTGAAGGGAATTTTTACTCATAGCATAATAGCTTCTTTGTTAACTGATTCCCAGAAAGGAGTAGTTTGTAATAAGGGATGTTCCCATTGATTTTTGCTGCGAACAATGGTACAAATAACCTCTTCTGTTTCCCATTCGATTTCATAAATTTGACGACGGATTTGAGATGTGCGAGTAGGGTTGGTGATCCCATCAACTAATACTAATATATCCCAATCAGAGTCTGGTTGAGCATCATTCCGCGCCCGTGAACCATAAAGAAATATTTGCGCTTGTGGTTCGATCGCTTGTACTGCTTGTTTAATTTTATTGAGTAATAGTTGTTTGTCCATGATTTTTTATGACCTTTTTGTACTGCAAAACAATATTAACAATATAGTCCATCCCATAATCCCATAATAAGTCTAAACTGTGATTGAAATGATTGAATGAATACTATGATTGTGTTGTATTCAGCAAGTCTTCATCAATGATCAATCATAGTCCATCCCATAATCCCATCAATCACAGTTAAGACGATGGATGTGACTGTCGCATCATTTGTAAACTTTTCCGAATTTGAACAATAGTAGAGTGATTTTTCCTAATAGTTGTTGACTCCATTTTATAGTAGTTCTATTTTTTGAAAAAGAATAATAAAACCTTCTTGGGTAAAGTGCTTGTCATGGGTAAGCACTTCAAAAATATCCATTTGTTGCATAATTACTATTGATATGCAGTCTGTAATGCTATAACCTTTGTCTGACCGTTGTTTATATAATTCAAAACCTAATTGACGTAATTCTGGTGTATAGGAAATAACTTTTATTGTTTTTTCCCGTAGCATTTGCGTACACATCAAGAGTGCTTTCTGTCTCATAATAGTTCCTCTAGATGAAGCATAGTTCAGTATCTCATCAATAATGCCATCTGTCGTTATTAGCTGATCATTGATACAATTATGAGCATAATTAAGCGCAATTTGATGCCAGTTATCTTTAGGGTTGAGTAAAGCGATCCAATAAAAGGTGTCGGCAAAAATTTGCTTCATGGTTAATGTTTAGGAGTACCGTAAATATAATGATCATGTTGCTCTGCACTATCGGTTGGTAAGGTATCTAAAATTTCTTGAGGAATATCAGCAGTGAGTTCTTCTATAAATTGTGCAAAAGGTTTAGATTGTTCTTGCGATCGATTATGTTTGATTTTGGCTAATAATAAAAAGTCAAAAACTTCTTCTATTACCTCATCGGATACTGTTTCAATTTCATGAATTAGTTGTTCTTTAATAGTCATAATTTTACCTTTGTAAGTTCTTCAAATATAGCCTATATCAGTTATCAGTGATTAATTCAATTATAGTCCATCCCATAATCCCATAATAAGTCTAAACTGTGATTGAAATGATTGAATGAATACTATGATTGTGTTGTATTCAGCAAACCTTCATCAATAATCAATCATAGTCCATCCCACACATAAATCACAGTTAAGACGATGGATGTTGCTGTTGTCGCAGCCTTTGTAAGTTTTCCCGAATCTTAACAGTAGTAGGATGATTCTCCCCTAAAGCTTGCTCGGCAATTGCTAATGATTGTAAATAGAGGGGTTCTGCTTCTGTGTACCTGCCTTGAAAATAGTACAAATGCGCTAAATTGTTGAGGGAAAGTGTCACATCAGGATGATTGTCTTCTAAGAGTCGTTGACTCAATTCTAATGCTTGTATTAAGAGTGGTTCAGCTTCTTCGTATCTTCCTTGAGATTGGTAGAGTTTTGCTAAATTATTAAGATTTTCAGTGACATTGGGATAGTTATCGCCTTCAAAAATTTCTGGACAGTATTTTTTTAGATTTGCCAGAAATTCCTGTGAGGTAACTTCAGTAAAATCTTGGTGGATAATATTGCGAAATTCTTTAGGATCTAGCATGGTTAATTTTCTCCTTCTATTTAATTAACTCTTCATACTCATCATGAGAACCAATCCAAAACCAGTAATAATCTTCACCTTTTTTCAATGCTAAAGCTCTATAATTCTCAGTTATTCGGACTGACCAGACATTTTTCCCTACTTTCTTGAAATGTAATGATCGATGGAAAACATTACTAATCCAGAGACGATAGGCTTTTTTTGCCTGTTGCTTAATGTAGGGAGGTAAGTTGGCATAACATTGCCAAAAATCAGGAGTTGTTAAGGATTTCATCTAAAGACTTAACTTGATTGTTACTGATATCATTGTTGACTTTTTGTAATAGTCGATCGAGTTTCCCTGATTCGAGATCGTTTTTTATCTGTTTGTCCCAACTATCATCAAGATAGTCTTGTAACCAAGCTGATAATTGATAGATTTCTTCGTCAGGCAACTGGAGAATCGCGGATTCAATATCTTTGAGTGTAGTCATGATTGTTTGGTTGATTGAAGGTGATTGTATTATTTTATATTGTTGTATTATCGGATAGGTTAATAACCCATCCTACGGGAGCGACTCTAAGTTTTCCCGAATTGTAACAGTAGTAGGATGATTCTCCCCTAAAGCTTGCTCGGCAATTGCTAATGCTTGTAAATAGAGAGGTTCCGCTTCTGTGTACCTGCCTTGGGATTGGTACAAGCTTGCTAAATTGTTGAGGGAACTTGCCAAATCGGGATGATTGTCTCCTAAGAGTCGTTTTCTCAAATCTAATGCTTCTAGATAGAGAGGTTCTGCTTCTGTGTACCTGCCTTGGGAACGGTATAATATTGCTAAGTCGTTGAGGGAAGTTGCCACATCGGGATGATTGTCTCCTAAGAGTCGTTTTTTCAATTCTAATGCTTCTAGATAGAGAGGTTCCGCTTCTGTGTACCTGCCTTGGGAACTGTACAATAGTGCTAAATTGTTGAGGGAAAGTGCCACATCGGGATGATTGTCTCCTAAGAGTTGTTTTAACAAATCTAATGCTTGTAGATAGAGAGGTTC
>NZ_JAPZSR010000039.1:0-1415 GCF_027531875.1 Microcystis sp. LE19-84.1B
GTGGAAGGAATTAACAATAAACTGAAGGTGATTAAAAGGAGAGGCTATGGATTTAGAAACTTTAAAAACTTTAGTATTAGATGTTTATTAAATTGGCATTTTGCTAGTTGATTTTACATGGTAAGTTCGGAAGAACCACTAAAATGAGATGACTATTCAGGAGAAGACAAGTCGGGGAAAATCTGGCTGGCAATGGCTGCACTCCGGCGAATTTGTTCAATTTCGGAAAGATTTTGCCAATTTTCGGTTTCGATAGTCGTTTCGCTCTGGCCATTACGCATAGTATAGGCGTAGGGACGAGCAAAAACCTGTAAATCTTCTGGAGACCATTGGGGAAAGAGATCGCTAAGACAAACAACAAGGCGCTCAAGGTTGTCTAATTGACTATCAACTAGATTTTCAGCGCTTTCTACTAGACGATTTAAATGTTCGGCCGGCAATAAAGAGGCAAATTTATCAAAGATATTAGACCGGGGTGAAACGGAAACTGTCGGGAATTTTTGGTGTAAACTGTTAAAGAATCTATCAGCTTGTGCTTCGATCGCCGTCGCTTCTAGTCCTTCACACAGAGAAAAGGGTGTTTCTGTCAGGTCTAAGGGATCATGACTCTCAACAGCGGTTACATCCCAGGGATAGGTGACTTCTTCTTCGATCAGGATTGCCAGAAGTTCCTCAGTAATCTGTTCGGATAGGGATAAATGGCTCATAAATAACACTCCATATATTAGCCTTTGTGGTGTTCAATGAGTAACTACATCTCGGTTTTGACAATTTCCGAAGCTACAAACAGACTTCTGGTGCAAGTCAGGCAAAGGCACTGTTGCCATAGGAGCAATAATTAACCCTTGCATATCATTATTGATTACTTTTTGACTTTTGCCAGAAGCCGATCAGAAAAGTGGCATAAACTTCTCAACGCCTGAATTTGGGACAAGCTGACATCCTCTGCTGGAATGTAAGTGATAAGTTTTACCGCTCGAATCTGTCTTCCTCTCTTTGTTCTTTCTGCCTCTGTGGTTTATCCTTAATCTTTCTGGGATCACCTGAGAAAAACTGTATGCTAGGCCATATTTCTGGACTTCCCCGTTGACAAAAAGCCATAACCTGTGCTGTAGAAGGGATTAAAAGAATTTCCGCCGCCTCGTTACTGGGTACAAATCAGGGAAACTCCCAATAAATCTAACGCTTTTTGTTGCAGTTGGGTCGGTCGAGTTATCTTAGAAAAACGATAACTTCCCTCCCTAATCGTACATTCCACTGTATTCAAGCAAATTGTCCCCAGGTCTTCCAACAAAGTCCGAAAACTATGCACAGGGAGGTTCTCTTGATTCCGTTTTTTTCTCTCCTTAGATTGCACCGATTCACTGCGACTCGCCTTAATCACATTCAGAGAACTATCATCAATTTCTTCATCC
>NZ_JAPZSR010000210.1:0-5973 GCF_027531875.1 Microcystis sp. LE19-84.1B
TTAGAGGGAGATCATCTATTCGTTCTGACTGTGTTTGTGACGTAATTGCTCGACTCCTTGTTGGCCAACACTTGACTACACAAGGATTTTAACCTTTTTTGCCCACCTTACCCCTTCAATTTAAGCGAACGGTGAGTCAGAAAGTACACCATAACGATTAAATCGTATATATTCAGGTGGATTATTTTCAATACGAATTTGTTCTGGCAGCGGTAAGAGATGACCAATAATTTTGCCTTTTCCTTGCTCAAAAAACTTCGCTTGTATAGCTAGTCCTAAAACTCGATCAAGACACCAAAAGGGAATATACTTAAACGGACCCATAAAAGGCATTAACCCCACCAGATCCTTCAGGGTTTCCTGTACTATAGAAGTTTTCCAAACCTTCTTGTCAAAATTCTCTGTATGAGGACCTCGATGATCTCTCCTCCCTCTAAAAATACACATTACATCAAATTTATTATCGATAGGAGTAATGGGAATTTCCAATAAGTAGTTGCCTTGTTCGTATAGCTTAGAGTTACCTTGAGACCTACCACAAACTTCTAGTTTTTCGATGGGTTTTGGTGAGAGCCAAGTAGCTTCCAGAATTTCTTTTTTACCAAATTCAACATCTTTCCGGCTAAGTCTCATGACCCAACTATCAGGAAATCGGGAAAAGTATTGATGGCTAATTTCTGAAATGTCGGGATTGATATACTCATCACAATTAATTGTCAATGTATAGGGAGCGGTAGCATTCATCAAACCTGTGGCACGTTGAATAATTTCTCCCCGCAAGGGACTGACTATTTGCTGTACCCTAGGGTCGGACGTGGGATACTTAGGCGCTCCTGGTGGATGAACCAAGATAAATTCTACTTCTCCCTTGACCTCGGTCAGCGCATTAAACCAGTGGTCAGCGAATCCTTCTCGGGTCGGAATAACAATTGATAGGCTTGGTGTTGACACCTTGTCCATAATAAAAAATTTTTTCCTCTATTTTTTGATGCCATTGTATCATAGTTCTCCAGCAACAAGGAAAATTTCTGGAAGATCAGAAGGCGGAGAGGTCAAGAGTGGGAATTCAAGATAAATAAAATAGATATTCAACTTGTTTACCATCCTAAAAACTGATTTCTAGGTTTTTTTATGCTTGAAAAATTAATTATGCCTCAAATCCGAGATAGTGGTAATCTGAGAAGCTTATATAGGGTTTGCTGAAAAAGTTTTTCGTGGGGGCAGGCTTCGGCCGTGAGAATTCGGACGTTCGGCGAGCTCAGTCGGGCTGCGTGAGCTTTTGTCGAACGCTCAGCCGAACGGGTGTGGGGTGTATGGTTTTAGCGATTTTCATCTGGTCAATTATACTAAATCTGTTAAGTATAGGCTAGTTATGAGGAGAGGCACTCATGCAAGAGGCACTCATGCAAAGGGGAGAATAAATAGTCAGTTTTTAATAACCGGATTTAGTATTACCTAATTTTCAGGGACAAAGTATCTGAATTTTCCCGCCGATCATTCCCATATCTGGTACTTTTTGATTGACAAAAAGTCTAAAAGTTTTAACCAACAAGGTTTTTAAATTTATTCACCAAGCCCTAGATAGAACTTATCTAAAAATTAGAGATGATCATGATGGCAAAAAACGGCGATTTAGCTTAATTGAGGGCAATTACTGAAAAAATGATGATCGTCAACTTGAATTATCAAAAACGGGTTTAAAACTGATTCATAATTTCCATATAAATATGTTCTAACTGTACCGTCTGACGGGCGATAGAATCAATATTAATGCCATCGAATGCCTGGATAATCTCGCTTAATTCTAGATGTTCATGTAACCAAAAAGCTAAATCTTTGCCGTAAAATTTGGGAGTAAATCCTAATTGTTTCCCTCGATTGATTGCCGCTTCTTGATCCTGGGTATCCATGATAATAATTTCCTTAGCGGGAATGTGCTGACGCAGCTGATTTAAATTACCTTCGGCAATAATACGACCTTGTTTTAAAATTCCGATACGTTGACAGAGACGCTGTGCTTCATCCAGGAGATGGGTAGTTAATAAAATTGTCATTCCCTGTCGCCGTAATTCTCCGATTAAATCCCAAATTTCATAGCGAGATTCGATGTCTAAACCGGTAGTTGGTTCATCAAGAATTAATAATTTTGGCTGATGAACAATAGCCACAGCAATATTCATCCGGCGCTGCATTCCACCGCTTAAAGTTTCCACTGGACTACGGGCGCGATCAAGCAAATTTACTGCGGATAAACTGGCTTTAATCCGATGACGACGCTGGGGGCGATCGAGTCCATAAATCTGAGCAAAAAAGTTGAGATTTTCCTCACAAGTAAGGGATTTGTACAACAAATTTTCCTGCGGGGCAACCCCAATTAATTCTTTAGTAACTCTCGAAATTGGCAAATAATTAAAGGTAATTTCTCCCGATGAGGGTTTTAATAAATTACAAATTAAGTTAATAGTGGTGGTTTTTCCCGCACCATTGGGACCGAGTAAACCGTAAATTTCTCCCGCTTCAATATGAAAGTTTAATTGATCTAATACTAAGCGTCTTCCGTAATTTTTTTTGACATTACTAATAGTCAGCATTTTTAATAAAGTAACAAGGATAGTCAGGCTTTTTTAGGCCATCAGCCGTCAGCTAGGTAATAGTACGAATAACAGGGAAATTGGCTAATTACACTGAAAAACTAAGAAGCTGAATAACTGATGGTGGGTTACGGCGAATAGATAAATTAATGATTAAGTCTGATAATTTGTCTCCGCCTAACCCACCCTACCTAACTGATAACTGATAACTGATTTACAATCGGCGTTCAAGGTTTAACATTTGTCGATAGGTAAGCCAACCACCTGCTACCATAGCTAGGGCAAAAAGACAGAGAAAGCGAAAATGAGAGCTAATATCTTGCAGATCTTCGCCCTTTGCCCAAACAGCAATTAAAGCTTCATTCATGTGGTAGATCGGGTTATATTTAGCCAGAGATAGAATATTGTCGGGGAATAAAGCAGTCGGAAGAAAAACGCCGCCTAAAATTAATAAAGGAACCCCAAAAGTTCCCACCAAAGCATTAACATCTTCCGTTCTTTTCGCCAGTTGAGTACCGAGGATAAATCCTAAACCCACATAAGCGGTGATACTAAGAAAAATAATTAATAATTCTAGAGGAATTGAGCCTTTAAAAGTAGCTCCATACTGTTTAGCAATAGAATAAACTAAAACTGTCTGACAGGCGGCAATCACACAATGGGCGAGAAAAATGCCGATGAAATAGGAAACACCGCTTAAAGGCGATAAAAATAACCGTTTAATCGTTTGTTGTTCCCTTTCTGCTACTACCGTCGCCACGGTTCCCCCCAAACAACTAAAGAAAAGTGCCGCCCCGACGAGGGTGGGAGGAGTAGCCAGAGCCATCGCCTCAGCAATCTCAATTTTGCCTTTTTCTGCCATAATATAGCCATTTAAGAGCAGGACAAGGATCGGGAAAATGCCCCAGAGGATTAAGCTACGCCCGCGCCGGATTAATTCCACTAAAATTCGTTGAGCGATCGCTAAAATTTCCTGCCAATATTTCATAGAATGTTAGTGTAATTGTTTCTCCCTGTAGAGAAATAAGTTTTTCTACTTTCGACTTAGGCTTATTGTAAGTGTTCCAGAGCTTGATCGGCACGCAATCTTACCACTATTTCCGCTTCTGTCTCCCGAATCTGTCCTAAAAGTTCCCGAATCGCCCCGCGAAATGCCGCCGCCGCAGTTCCTAACCCCTCCAATCCGACAATCGCCGCATATCTAACCACCCACTCTGGATCCCCTTGCAAAAGTTTCTCCAGTGCCGCAAAAACCGCATTCTGAGCATCAGAAACCCGACTTTTCTCCAAATCAGACCAAATTATATTTCCTAAGCCCCTAGCCGCCCCTCGACGCACGCTAAAGGAAAAATCACTCACCGCCGCATCAAGTAATAAGTCCAATCCCCGCACATCGCCAATTCCCGCTAGGGCGCGGGTTGCCCAAGCTCTCGCCCCATAATTATAACCGTCTAGGTTGGCCAGTAAATAGGGAACCGCCGCTTTGCCGATGGCGATTAAACCATCCACGGCTGCCACGGAGGCACCGGGGTTATTATATCTCAGGACATCGGTGAGGGTGGGTATTGCCGCCTCACTTTTGGCGGCGGCTAAGTTTTCCACGGCGATTAGTAACCCATTGGCTGAGTCGGCTTTTTCGACGGCAATAATTAAAGTCTCAACGGTGGGAAGCATTGGTTATTAGTAGAGGGGATGAGAGGTTAGGGGTTGGGGAGTGGGGAGTGGGGGGTGGGGAAGTGAGGAGATAGGGAAGTGGGGAAGTGGGGAGTGGGGAAGTGGGGAAGTGGGAGAAGGGGAGAATAAATAAAAATAATCTCCTGACGACTGATTCCTATATCCTAACCCCACTAACAAACTTTTAAAGATAATTTTATCGCCAAACTTTTTTCTGTAAAATCTGACTAATTTTTTGGGGAAAAGGACAATCATCGGGAAAGTTAAAGGATTGATAATCGGGGTTATCTCGCAAGCTTTTTAAAGCCGTGGCATAGCAATCTAAAAATACTTGCTCCCAGTAGGGTTTTAAACTAGGAGAATCGCTCAAAAGTTCTTCTAGTTCCCGTTGACTGCGCCTAATAGTTTCTTGCCAACCTCGATAATCCTCAACGTAATCAGTATAGCAAAGTTTGAGGCAGTGTTCTAAGATGGTCGTTAACCGGTTGCGGAGTTCACGTTTTTGACTTCTGCCCAAACTTTCTATCTCCTCGATCAAGTTTTCCCAGTCAACTTTATCAAAGTTTTTTTGTTTTAACAGAGTGATTGTTTCGTTCAGCCAGCCAACATAATCGGTTTGAATTAGCATAAAAAACTCTGGATTCTATCGGTTTTAATTTAGATAAAAAATAACCAATTGTTGATTACAATAAACCATCCATTAAAGTGAGAATTTCGGAGATATTTTCTTGGCTGGAATTGGTTTTTAGATAGTTTTCTAAAAGTTCCTTGAGAGCAACCAGTTTCAGACTATTTTCCGCCAAAGTTTTAGCGATCGCAGGGGCGGCTGGCAGATAACCCGTAGCGCCTAAATCCATTAAAGCAGAACGACGCAGCTGTAATTCTTCCCCTTGCAAGGCATTAATCAGAATATCGCCATAGTGGGGGTTAGCTGTGAGTTGATAGAGGGCGCGGGCAGCCGCATAACGGACTTTTTCGACGAAATGCTGTAAAAACGGCTCGATCAGGGGAATCGCTGCCGTCGCTTGCAGGGTTCCCAAGGCTTCGATAATCGCCTCGTAGGGTTGGACTAAATGGGGTTTTCCCGCCACTAAAACAGCCACTTTGATGCCACCCTCTAATAGTTTCTTTAAAGGTGCGATCGCTCTTTGATCCTGAAGCATTGCCAATGCTTGGGCAGCCGATTCGCGCACATAATAATCTTCGCAGTCGAGACAGGCAATCAAAGCGGGAAGACAACTGAGATCATCTAATTTACCTAAAGCGCTGGCGGCGTTGCGTCGCAGGGGATAACCACCGTCAGGGGTGCGATCGCTTTCGTCCTCTAAAGCGGCAATTAACGCCGAAATCGCCTCCGGTTGACGAACACGAAATCTACCCAACCACCAGGCAGCATAATAACGCGCTCCTAGGTCTTCTCTTTGCTGGATATTAGCGATCGCTTGTTCAACAGTATAGGCCGGATTATCGACGGCAGTAGAGTAAGAATCGCTCATAGACAAGTGAAAATGGGTGTGGGGTGTGGGGTGTGGGGAAGTGGGGTGTGACCCCCCCAACCCCCCCGACATCGGTAGGGCTGTTTCATTCTCCCATCAGAATATCAAAAGTAAAAGCGATCACTATCAGGTAAAATGAGGAGTGACCGCCAACCTTTCAAATATATGTTGAGCTTAATAGAAAAACTAAAACAAGTCAAGGACTTTCGGAA
>NZ_JAPZSR010000436.1:0-2234 GCF_027531875.1 Microcystis sp. LE19-84.1B
CACTCATGCAAAAGGGGGAATAAATAATCAGTTTTTAATAACAAGATTTAGTATTATATCTAAATTTTTAATAAAGTCGAGGTTGAAAATTATCGGGAATATCCAATTCAAATACTTGGTCATGAATCCGAGCCACATAAAACCCTTCTTGCAGAATTTTTTCCCGTAATTCTGATGATAAATGAACCGCCGCTAATATGCCATAGAGTTTTTTATCTTTGTGTTCAGGGAAAAAGTTGCGAAACCGTTGCAAAATACTTTTTAATTGTGAAATCGACTCCTCTCTGGCATGACTTTTAACCTCGACGATATAAGCAGTATTTAGCTGACCATTGGTATAGGCAAGAACATCAATTTCTAGGTGTTTTCCATCTTTACTGACTCGCACACTAGGACTGATAACTTCCATACCAAAGCGTTGTCTGAGAATCGTTTCCATTGAAGGGAGGGCAAGTCCTTCGGTAAAGCTGCCGAATTTGGCACCGAGTCCCCCAATTTGCTGACCTAATTCTTTGAGTTGTTTGTCAGTTTTCTTCTGTTGCTGACTAACTTCCTTCAGTTGTTTGTCAGTTTCTTTTTGAGCGGCAGTTAATTCAGCTTGAGCAGTCGCTAATTCGGCTAAGAGTCGCCATACGTCTTCGGATGTAGTTGCCATAGCTAATTTTTTCTCTCTGATTTGGTCTATTGCTATTTTACTGAATTTTGCCGATTCATGAGGAAGATAGTGCTTCTGCCTTTGAGTAAGAGAGCGATAAGTAGGGCGTGTTACGCTGTCGCTAACATACCTTTATTTTTATAAGTAACTTAGAGTATTTTTAAGATTTGATAAATTTAACGGCAAGGGCTTGACATCTACAGACAAAAATGGTAGTTTTGCGAGTGCAACGCCATCTTTTAGGAGACATTTAGTCATGACATTAGCAAAACTTATCAAAACCTCCATCGGGGGGGGGTGATACTTATCAGTCTCTCCGTCGCCAGTGGAGTACAAGCTGTAACTATCACCGTTCCTGGCACATCTACCCCTTGGCTCGCAGGGATGCCCAATGGAACTACTCTCGCTGGGGATATTGCTCCTACTAACTCTCCTGTACAAGTGTCGGGACTTTCCCTGATTCCTGGACAAACACTCAATTTCTCCGTGACTGGGGCAGTTAACAATAATCCCGGCTCACCCCCACCCACTGCTACGCCAGATGGAGTAACATCCTTGCTTACCTGGGGTCCTCACTATGGAATTTCCCAGATTAGTAACGGTCGGCTCAATTCTCTTCTCGGTGTCTTTTTAGATAACAGCCAGCCAGATTCGACTCCTGCACCTGCAGCTCTTGACTTTTCTTCAATTGGAATCAATTTTTCCTCGTTAGCTCCACAACTTAAGCAAGTTTTCTTCATCGGTGATGGACTGACAGGAACCGGCAGTGGTGCTGTGCAGAACTTCATCGTCCCTAGTGGAGCAACTCGCCTCTTCCTTGGACCACTAGATTATGGAACGTATAACAACGCTGGAAGTTTTACCGTAACAGTTGAAGCAGTACCTGAACCTAGCACAATTTTCGGCTTAGGTATATTGGGATTGGGTGCTTTCTGCCAGCGCAAACTATCTCAAGGGAAGAAGTCAAAACAGGATAATTGAGTTGAGAACTTTAGGATTTATTTCAACAACTTTTTGATCTAGGAAAATAGGGGTTGGGTTGAGCAATAGCAAAGCCTAACCTACTATTTTATAATTGTTAAAGGTAGGTCTTTTTCCTTTCTAACTTCTCAACATAAGTCAATCGCCTCTTTGATATTTTGTAGAGCTTCTTCTTGAGTCTCACGAAGTCGTTCAGCAACAAGTCGCCCCCATGGAACGGGCCCTGCGTTTAAGTGATGAGGTTATTCGTTATTTAACCCTAAAACTCGATCGCGTGGTGGCTCCCCCGGCCGATTTATCTCCCTTAACGGAAATTCCGCCCTCTCCTATCACCGAAGCGGTGGTGGAAGATGACGGTATCTCCGCTGAAGATTAATTATAGTCACAACTGTGTCGGGTCAATGCCCAATTCGCGTAATCGGGCAAAAGCGCGATCGCGTTCTTGTTGTGCTTGGTTGCGCTCCTGTTGTGCTTGGTCGCGTTCTTGTTGTGCTTGGTTGCGTTCCTCAAAGAGGGTTTCAGGGTCTTTAAATCGTTCCCCATTGGGATAAAAGACCTCTAAACCCTCTTCAAACATCTCAAACCGAATCCCTAGGAT
>NZ_JAPZSR010000006.1:0-4479 GCF_027531875.1 Microcystis sp. LE19-84.1B
AAATCCTTATCTGGCAACGTTTTTAGTCGATTTCTCGGAAATACATAGCTGAAAATTTTTAAAAACGTCGTGCTTTGCTTACCTTATAAGGGATTAAAGGTAGCAAAAAAAGAATTAGATTCGGAGAATGAAACAGCCCTACTCTTGGGGAGGGGGGGAGCCGGAGACTAGCATCTAAGCTTATTAGATGTATAATAAAGCTATCATCTTAGATTAAATGCTATGAGTAAAGTAATTAGCTTTTCAATCAGCGATCGCTACCTAGACAAAATCCGATCGCTATACCCGGACTTGACCGAGAATCTGGCAGCCAAGCAATTCCTGATCGATCAATTAGATGCAAGCTTAGATGTGAGCTTAGATAATAGCTTAGATGATAAGCTCAGAATCTTAATAGAGAATAGCTTAGATGCCAAGCTAGATGATAAATTAGATGCCATGGAAAAATCGGTCGCAACGCGGTCGCAACGCGAGATCGAAGACCTTGCTAATAAACTATCTCACTGGGTTTCAGGTTTTGATGATCAAATAAAGAATATCGATCAGGAAATGAAAGATAGATCGATCGCGATCGATGATCAAATAGAAAAAATAAAAAATCGCCTTGATAACTGGACATTAGCCACAAACAGCGACATCAAGGATATTAGAGATAAATCGATCGAGATCGATCATCAGATAAAAGCTATAAAGGCAAGGCTAGATGAGAACTTAGATACTAATTTAGATGCTAATTTAGATGATAGCCTAGATAGTAGTCTATATGAAAGCTATAGCGAGATTTTCAACGATAGCCCAGATGAGAGCTTAGATGAGAGCTTAGATACCAAGTTAAATACTAAAGTAGATACTAATTTAGCAGTAATTATGGATAAAAGATATCCTCTTTCGATCATTACCTTGATCGCAGCAACGATAAAAGCTATAGAGGCAAGGCTATATGAAAACTTAGATACTAATTTAGATACTAATTTAGATGATAGCCTAGATACTAAACTAGATGACAGCTTAGATGATGCCCCCACTCAAGGCAAGTGGCTAACCTTGCAGGAAATACTAGACCAGCGCCGGAAGGGCTGGCCAAAATCGATCGAAGGCTTGCGGAAAAAGGCAATCAGGGAAGGATGGCCAAGGCGAGATCGGGAAAACAGAAAGGAGTACCAGATTCCCTAGAAAAGGATCATCGGGGCGCGCCCTACGGGCCGGGCTGTCCGGGACTTCGCTATCGCTACGGCGCTACGCGCGCCTCCCTACCGGTCGGCTCCCTCCCATCCCTCGCGCGGCGCAGCCTGAAAGTTCTCCTATAGACCGCAAATAACCAGCCGAGCGGCGAATTTCGATTAATCCGCACGCTTGAAGCTTATCCTCGCCGCTCCGCTTGTCTTGTCCCACGCCTAGGGGTTAACCGCGCCGCCCTACGGGCCGCGCTCCGAAGCCATACCAGCATTTAAAAAACTGCCAACAAAACTTAAATTTGCTTCGCTCGTCGGGCGGGGGGGGTATCCTTAGCCCATTCGCTTACCGATGAAGATGCCCCCGCACCTTCTCGTTCGCGCCGACCACCCACCCCCCCACCCCACCCGCCGCCTAGTCCTGATCTAGCAGAGGTTGCGGTCGCTTGACAGTTGCCGGTGGGTTGGTCCCCTCTGGTTGCTTGCGGACTTTGGCGCGCCTCTGGGGTCCGGGACTTCGCTGCGGTCGGCTGGTGGGGGGCGCGCCAGCCGCAGACTGCCCGCCGGGGACCTTTGAGCTTTTTTCCTTGACTGGCGCGCCTTCGGCGCGCCGGATAGCCTCTTTTTTTGAGTTTTAATGATATTTTATCGTAAAATAATGATAAAATAGAGAGATAGAGTTATTTTTCTGCCTGTGATTCCTGATGCCGTCGTTTCTCTTGTTGCCACCGCGCCCTGCGTTGGCTTCTCTGGTTCGCGTTCCCCTTCCGCCGCCTCTCTCGCGGCCGTTTCTGCTGTTGCCGCAGAGGTTCCCGCCTCTTGCCCGATCTCCGTGGGGTGTGCCGGGGGTGTCGATCGCCTTGTCCGTTCTCTTTTTGCGTGCGCCCGCGTTTTCTCGGTCTCCTCGTTCGGGGTTGGGCGTGGCTCCTTTGCGGCCCGCTCGGTGGCCTGCGTTGGCTCCGTTTCCCCCGACGGCGTTTGGCTCTCCTTCCCTGCGTCTCCCTGTCCCCCCGGTCTGCTGCCGTCTAGGTCTTCTTCCCGTTGTTTCGGCGGGTTCGGTGCTGGTTCTTGGTCTTCTCTAGCCTTAGCGGTCGGTTCCGACTTGCGGTGCGCAGTTTTCCTTCCCCCCGATATCCCCTCGCCGGGATGGGGGCTGGTGTCGGTGGGCGGCGGCTGGTGGCTGTGGTCGCCGGTTGCCTCTCAGCTATTGCTTTTCTAGTGCTTTTCTAGCGGGGACTTCCCCGCTTTTTTATCCCATTTTATCTAAAAAATTTTTCTATTTAATGATAAATTATCATTATTTTGTGATATAATAAAATCATAGAAGTTTTTGGAGAGAACCTTATGTATCAGTTGAACCTCTGCGATCGAGTAACGATCTTTCTTTCTGATAACGGCGAACAGCGCTGGCCTATCAACCCGAGGGATCGGGTACGCCGGCGATTCCTTACCTACCTAGCGGGAAATAATAAAGCCGAGCTTAAAAAAGCTTGCCAGCATCTGGATATTCAAAGCTTTGAAATTCGACTCGCCAAAAGATTGAAAGCCTATAAATGGGAATGTAAAATCGAGGGGATGGCCTGGAATGATGCCCTCAAATTAGCGGTAAATTTAGGTGCAGATTTAAGTCAGTGCGTCCCGATCGATCTGAAAAATTCAAGATACAGAAATCACTCGATCGAGGCACTAGAATCCGAAAAAGTTTCCTATTAAAAAATATTATCTTCCCCGCAAAAATGCGGGGATTTTTTATCTATTTATTGATATTTTATCAAAAATTTATGATAAAATAAAAGTATAAACCAAAGAAAAAAGGATAAAGCGATGACCTTATTTCCAGATAACTGGATCGAAATAGTCGGAACGACCGTAGAAAAGGAAAAACTCATATTAATTTGGCGGAATAGTGATCGAACAAAAGTGGGGACGATGACCGTAACCAAATTATTAGAAATTGTCCCAGTTGCTAACCATTTATAGGTTCCATATCAACCTAGCTAACTGCAATTAGCTAGGCTGACCAACACATTAAATCACCATCTGGAGAATATCATGAAATCCCATCTAGAAAACGCTCTTGACTATTTACTGCTCGCAAAACAAGAGAGCCAAGATAGTTCCTTCGAGCGCTCCCAAATGCTCAATAAAGCGATCGAGAATATTTCCCTGCTACTGACCGAACCAGAAGATAGTTGGACACCGCCCAACCACCACGATTTTTTGATCGCTGACCTGCTGATCGAGGCCTGCAAATAAACAGTAATTGCAATTGCACATCGGGGCGCTTGCCGCCCCCCAGAAACCGATAAAGGACATCTGAACAATGGCTAAATCAAACTATACACCCTCGGACAAATTCCAAATCGTCAGCGATCGCTTAATGCAGTTACTAGAAAATGGCGTTAAGCCTTGGGTAAAACCTTGGAAAGCAGTCGGCTATCAGAATTTGATCACGGGTCACGAATACACGGGCATTAACCCGCTACTCTGTGCGATCGATTGCATGGCTCAAAACTATGAACAGCCCTACTTTCTGACTTTTAAGCAAGCGAAAGAAAACGGCTGGACGATTAAAAAAGGCTCCGAATCCACTTGGATTCGTTGGGGTGGTTGCTACGCGGTAGAAATAGAAGATGATCGAGGTGAAACCGTCAGGGAATTTCGGAATTCTGCCAAATGGTTTAACGTTTTTAACGTGGCCTGTGTCGAGGATAAAAACGCCGAGATCAAGATCGCTCACTTCTCAAAACCCGAACCGATCGGACGGGAACACACCACCGATCCGATCATGCAGAAATTCCTTAACAGCCAAGAGGCGACGATCTCCCACGGTGGCGATCGAGCTTTCTACAGTCCAGAACAAGACGAGATCCGCCTCCCGGAATTATCCAGCTTCCAGAGTCTGGCGGGATACTACGGAACGGCGATCCACGAACTCGCCCACTGGACGGGACACAAAACGCGACTGAATCGAAACCTATCGGGTGCTTTCGGCTCTCAATCCTATGCTTTCGAGGAACTGATCGCCGAACTTGCCGCCGCACTCGTTCTCAACGAATTTAACTACACGGGAGAACTGGAACACCACGCCAACTATCTAGGCAGCTGGTTAAAAGCGCTGAAAAACGATAATAAATATTTCTTCAAGGCCGCTGGTATGGCCACGAAACTCACCGTTCGCTCATTTTTTCGAGTAAGAGAGTGTCAAACAGGTTGAAAAGCTTACCCAATAAAGGATTCAGCGACCCAGACTGACTCGGGTTCATCCCGAAGCAAAGTAAGTGGTAGTATAAATAGACTCCTCTAC
>NZ_JAPZSR010000099.1:0-5792 GCF_027531875.1 Microcystis sp. LE19-84.1B
ACCCTAAGTACAGGAGAAAAAGCTTGAAAAATAGGCAGGAGTAGGGTTTGGGCTCTTCTGGTTTCTGTGTGGAAACGGGGTCTATACTGATAGTTTCTTCAGCAAAATAGTCCTAAAAGTCTTTCCCAGTAAATATTTCACGATTCTATAAGCAAAAATTATCATACAAAGTCGAGAAGAGCCGGGTTTGATGAGAAATGGCACTAATCCCGAAGACGCTATACTCGTTTATAGCGTCCTAAAGAAAAAAGAAAGTCCTTCAACCCCATTTTTAGCCTACCCTCAAATACGGTTAAATTCTTACGCCTTAAAAGGCTTATTTTCGCTGCTTGTTAAATACTGAACCCATCCCCAGTAAACCCAATGCCAATAACCCCAGAATCGAGGAAGGCTCTGGAACCGCTGGAAATGGATTTGGACCGGTACTGGGTGATAAAAATCCTTTGGAAGGATCACCCACGTCTCCAAAACCAACAAGATCGAGGGAATTAAACTGAGTTATAACTTCTACATAGGTCTCTTCTCCTTCTAGTACCCTGAAACTACTGCGATCGGGGAAATCCGTAAAATAAATGAAATCTGCACTAGCGATAGGATCGGCAACATTTGGGGTGTTCACAATCGTGATTTTTAATGGCAATGTTTGAGTGAAATCTGGGTCGGAGGAAGTAGTATTGATTATCAGATCAACCCCATTAATCCCAGTACCCCCAAAAATAGTGCCATTACGGTAATACAAGCGCCCTGCAACAAAGTCTTGACCCTTGGGCTGATCGGTAAAGTCAGAAGGAATAAAGGACAATTGATTGGTAAAAGAATCACCGAATGGTGTTCCCCATTCGATGGTGTCGGTTCCGTTGCCCGTGTATACTGAGTCGGGGAGCGTGATGGCGTTGTCAAAATAGCCTGTCACTGTCCCTGTCCCTACAATTGCTTGGGCGGCTTGGAAAGGGGTTAGGATGGCTAGAGTTGCCCCCGCTAACAATAAGCAATGCTTACCCCCCCCACCTTTTTGATTACTTTTGTTAATGGTTGCGCCATGGAAACCTCTTCTTTGGTATGGTTTCCTCGATTATATGATTGTATTTTTCAAAAGACTGGTACTGCCTGCTACAAATAAGTAATGCTTACCCCCCCGCATTTTTGATGATTTTTGTTAATGTTTGCGCCATGGAAACCTCTTCTTTGGTAGGGTTTCTTCGATTGTATAATTGTCTTTGCCTCTCTTGGATATTGGCTGAAAAATGTTCACAATGTCACATTATGGGCGCAAGCAGTTCGATAAACTCACTGACCACGTTGCGCCCCTACATTGCACAATGACCTCAAATACTTTTTAAGCAAGCCTTTATTACCATAAACGATAAAAATTTTTCAACAAACGCGGGGGAATTTTTAGATAATAACCAATAATTATTAATTGATTAACTAAGGTGGTTTTACCAACTCCTAATTTTTGCCAACGTCTTGCCGAGGTAATCACCGCAGTAGAAACTATGGCGATTTTACCACTTTTTTTCAATCTTTGTATTAATTCAAAATCTTCCATAATTGGCAACTCAGGAAAACCGCCCAAATCGGCCAAGATTGAGGCTTTTAAAAATATTCCTTGATCTCCGTAGGGAAGAGAAAACCAGCGAGAACGCCAATTAACTAATTTTTCCACTAAACGCAGGGATTTTTCTTCTCCATCAATTTTTAATTCAAAAGCCCCCGCTACTATCCCAGATTGGGATAAAGTATTGATAATTTGTTCTTGATAATTTTGAGGAAGTAAAGTATCTCCGTGCAGAAATAATAAAATATCTCCTTTCGCTATTTTCGCTCCTAAATTCATCTGAAATGCACGACATTTACTAGAAGAAATAATTACTTTTGCTCCCAATTGTTCGGCTATTTCTCTGGTTTTATCTGTACTTCCCCCATCGACAACAATAATTTCTACTCCTTCACCTATCTGTTTTAACGTTGCTGCAATTCTTAACTCCTCATTGAGAGTCGGAATGATAATACTAAGATAATTCATCAGGTTTTAAGGTAACTAAAGTCAGAGAATTTAGGGGCAACCATCGGGTAAATTTTCCCACAGATACCGAGGGATTGATTTCGATTTGTAATAACTGTTTTTCTGGTAAAAAAGTTAAACATCGCTGCCAGTTATTCAGAGTGGCTAAAGCTGGAGTCAAAAGTCGATACCAAATTAGGTTACACTTCATCTTTATGAGAAACGAAACTCTGTTCTAAGATAGGTGGGACAATGCCAAATATTAAAGGAGACGATGGTGCGCTCAAAACCATTTTCAGCAATAGTAAAATTATCGCAGTGGTCGGGCATTCTGAGAAATCGAGTCGCGCCAGCTATCAGGTAGCCAAATTCCTGCAAGCGGTGGGTTATCGAGTCTATCCTGTCAATCCGATGGTCAAGCAAATTGATGGTCAAAGTTGCTATCCTTCTCTAGAGGCTATCCCCGAACCCGTGGATATTGTTAACGTTTTTCGTCATCCTGATTATCTACCCGAAATTGTCGAGTCAGCTATTGCTATTCGGGCTGCTACCCTTTGGACACAATTGAAAATTTATCACCCAGTTGCGGAAAAAAAAGCGATCGAGGCGGGTTTAAATGTGATTATGGACGCTTGTATCCAGATAGAATATCAGCGTCTATTTGCCTAAAACAAAACCCCACCATGGGTGGGGTTTTGGGTTTAATTTAGGAAATCCTAGAAGGTAAAGGTGCCGCGGAGGGTGCCAATCCACTCGTTACCAGTGCCTTTGAACTGTTCAGGTGCAGAAATCCAGATGACACCGGGGGTGATAGAAATATTGTCGGTGACTTGGTACTTGTAGAACAATTCAACGTGGTAGGGAACGATGTTAGATACTTTTAGACCCATTTCCCGGAAGCTTAAGTGACCGATGTAGGGCTGCGCACCAGCAAACAGACCTAAGATATTTCCTTCTTTACCTAAGTCGGGGAAGGCAATACCAGCACCGTAGGTCCACACTTCCGCATCACCGAGACCGAGTAAGCGCACGGTGGAGTAGGAACCGAAGGCACTCAAGCTGGCGAAACCAAGATTCACTGCACCGGTTAAACCGTAGCTATTGGATACTTTCGCGCCAAAGTTGAAGAAACCGACTTCATCCTGTAGGGTGACGCTATCAGGATCGTTGCCGTTGACGTTGAGCAGGGTGTTTAACTGAGTTTGGGAAAGGTTAGCGGCGGAAGTACCCGTTACACCGAAGGAACCACCGTTACCGAAGATGGCGGTATCGGCACCTTGGTAGGCGTTAACGTAGGTGAAGCCAACGTTCAAGAAGTTAAAGAGGTTAGCGTTAATCTGTGCTAAAGCGGCGTAATCTCCGTTGAAGAGACCATTACCCGGGTTAGGATTGGCCGCAGAACTGGAGCCACCACCACCGGCTAAGTAACCCAAGGATAGGGAGGTCGGACCGACAATGCTTTGGAGGAAGCCTAACTGTAGGCTAACACCGGCCCCAGAACCACCACCGATACGGTAGATGGGGTTTTCGGACGCGAAGGTGGATAGCGCACCATTACCACCGTCGAAGTCTTCAAAGAAGGGATTAGTGGTGGGAACGAAGTCATTCCAAATACCACCCCAAGCGGCGACGTAGGTATTGAAGCGACCAAAATAACCTAAGTCAATCGGGGTATAGTAGGCCAACCAGTCGAGAACCACATCGCTACCGTTACCGGCGGCAGTCCAAGTTTGGAATAGGGAAGGGCTTTGCAGGTTATCGAATCTGACGGAAGCGGGATCACCATTTTGTAGTGTGGTGGTCGATTTGTAATCAAATCCGAAGGGAGTGGCACTACCCGCCGCTAAACGGGTTTTCAACACGTCCTGACCGGTGAAGCTCGTGTTTAAAACTAAACGAGCGCGGTATTGCATGGCGGCCTGGGAGGCGGGGCTACCGGCACCAACCGTATCGGTGACAGCGAAGATAACTTCCCCAGCTAATTTGGTGGTGGTGGAGAATTGGTTATTTTCTAGGAAAGACACCCGGCTTTCTAAGTTATCAACTCTAGCTCCTAAAGCTGCTAATTCGGCTTGGAACTCATCCATCAAGCGCTTGAGGGCATCTAAGTCTTCCTTGAGGACGTTGACACCATCTTGAATTAAACGTTCCATCACGTTTAAGCAAGCGTTTAAACCAGCCGCAAATTCCCAACGGGTTAAAGCTCGGTCGCCGCGGAAGGTGCGATCGGGATAACCAACAATACAACCATAGCGCTCCACAAGGCTTCTTAGGGCTTCATAGGCCCAAGCGGTGGGGGAAACATCGCGCAGTTGGTTGACGCTGGTGACTTGATCGATGGTGTTGCCCTGTACGGGGGTAACTTGACCTTCGTTACCGTACTGTTCGATCTGATTGAGTAGTTCGCCAGTTCCTGCACCGGTGTTCTGAACTTGAGCGATTTCTAGATTGTTAAATTCGGTAGAAACACTGGTAGATTTGACGGGATCGAAGCTACTAGCATTAGCGGAAGCTACCAGGGTAGCCCCTAAAATTGCTGGGCTAACCAGCAATGATTTCCAGAACATTCTTAACATAATGGTTTTTTCCTCACACCTTATAGGTTGACTACACAGTTTGATGCCGCATATAGCCTTGCTATTCTTCTGCCATTATACACAACTTAATTACTTAGGGAAAGATGCGATCTCATTTTTTTGCCTTGACCAGTTGACAAAGTGGCCACTCTGTCGCCCCTGACGGCACTTAAACAAAAACTAAGAGTTGACACAGCGGCGAGGATATCAAAGTTTCTCCAATTTGCGCTTACGACCGATTGAGTAAAGAACGCCCAGAACGGCTCCCAAAATTAAATAAGCCAGCAGCGTAGGAATCACCTGCTGCTGTACGTCATTCAAAATAGCGATAAAAAAGGCTAAACCGACATTGCGAGCAATAGAGGAAATCGCGAGAATCGATCGCTGATCATCATCGGGACCGCCTAGAGCGTGTCCTATCCCTAGAGAGGCGATTACCATAATCAGAATTGCAACCAGTGGCAATCCCCAAACTTTCAACAATACAGGAAATCCCAAAAGACCGACTAAGATAGCTAAGAGCAAAAACAAACCATTAGCCATAAAAGTTAAGGGTTTGGCGATCTTTTCGGCCAATTTAGCGGCGAACTTTTGCATCAGAAGCCCGATACTGACAGGCAAGAACTGCACCATGGCGACTTGCTGGGCTACCTCTAAAACGGTTACATTCTCTGAAAGCCTCTCAAAGAGGGTGGTAAAAATAGCCAAGGTAAGGGGCGTAATCACAACCGCAAGTAAAGCCAGGGTGAGTTGGAGACTGGCTGAGTAACGGAATCTGGCTCCCGCCATTTGCGATCGCTTGGTAGTTAGAGGCGCACCAGGGGAAGCTGCCAAAAATGCCAATCCAGCCATCACTTCTGGGGGTAAGTTAAATAGTTTTAACAGCAGGAAAACCAGCAAAGGCACTAGGACGACAACGGCTAGAAGCGCACGGAAGAGTAAAGCGGGTTTGCGCCAGAGGGAGAGCATTTTATCGAAAGAGAGAGCGATCCCGATGGCTAACATCAGCGAAAAAATCGTGATTTTAACAAGGATTAGCAATATTGGCTTGACTTCGAGAGATATAAGGGAGTTCATCGGAAATTTTGGGTCTGAAACCCCGCCGTTCTAGGTTGGCTTTACGTTAGAATTAAAAGGCCAGTCTCGAAAACCAAGTGGACGGCGCAGCACCTTGAAAACTCGGCTTAGGGGGTTCCGACCAGAAAAGCTTG
>NZ_JAPZSR010000116.1:0-51724 GCF_027531875.1 Microcystis sp. LE19-84.1B
TTGGGCAATTATCTACTTTTTTGCTTTGGGAATTATCTCGGTTATTTTAGGTCAAGATGTTAGTTGGGATTTACGCAATTATCATTTTTATAATCCCTATATGTTATTGACAGGAAGGTTTAAGTATGATGTCCTACCCGCACAGATACAAACTTTTTTTAATCCCCTAGTTGATGTTCCCTTTTTCGTCGCTATTTATTATCTGAAATTGCCTCCGATTGTCGTGGGTTTTTTAATGGGAGGTTTCCATGGATTAAATCAGTGGTTAGTTCACCTAATCACCTATCATTCCCTCGATAAAGTTTCCGAAAGATACAAGATAACCTTAAGCATAGCGGCAGCGATTACCAGTATTTTTGGGGCAGCCTATATCTCGGAGTTAGGAACCAGTATTGGTGATAATACCACCAGTGTTTTCGTTCTGGGAGGATTATTTTTTATAGTTAGTAGTTTCGGGAAAAATCTGCCAATTACCTCTAAAAATATTCTTTTAGCTGGACTCTTATTAGGATTGGCAACGGGGTTAAAATTAACCAATGCTTTATATAGTATCAGCTTTTTGATAGCCATTAATTTTTTACCCAATTCTTGGTCAGAAAAGTTACGCAATTTAATTCTATCAATTATCTCAATGGCCGTGGGGGTTAGTCTCACTGCTGGTTATTGGATAATCTTAATGTGGACAAAGTTTGCTAATCCTCTTTTTCCCTTCTATAATAAAATTTTTCAATCTCCTTATATCGAAACCGACTACAATTTTAAAGGGATACAATATTTGCCTAAAGATATCTGGCAATGGTTGTTTTATCCTGTTTATTTTATCCAGAGACAAACTCTTGTCTCTGAGGTTCCTTTCCAAGATAGCCGATTAGCCATCACCTATTTATTGATAATTTTACTAATAGTAGTGATTATTTTTCGTGCTATTTATAAGCGCCATCTATCTTCTGAATCTGACTTAACATACAGTGCAGTTTTAGGGTTTTTACTGCCTTTTTCTCTGACCGCTTACTCTATTTGGTTAGTGGGATTTTCTATCTATCGTTATCTGATGCCATTAGAATTAATCACTCCCACTTTAATTATTTTGATTGTTGCCTATCTTTATCCTCGAAAGAAACCATTATTAATCATAAATCTGCTAATATTTTCCCTAATTGTCACTACGGTTAAACCGATGGATTGGTGGAGAATGGGATGGTCAGATAATTATTTTGGTATCGATAGTCAAGCATTAAAACCCTACGAAAATTCCACGATTGTTATCTGGGGAGATGAAGGAACATCTTTTATCGTTCCTTATTTTCCCGCTTCGACTCGTTTTGTGAGACTCAAAGGCAATACTGGAGTCAGTGAGGGAACTTTAATGCGAAAAAATGCCGAGACATTTATTGCTAATACTCCCCCAGAATCTCTCTACATTCTCCAGACAGACTTTAATAAAAAATCTCCTGATATAGTGGAGGATTTAGCCAAGGAAAATCTCGTTATTGACTTCCAAAGTTGTCAACCCTTTCCCACCAAAATCGAAAATTTTAATCTCTGTCGTCTTCAGAAGAAGTAATTCTCACGGGAAAGCTATTCTCTAACCATTGTTAATTACCAGTGACTCCTACCTTTTATCAGTAATGATTTATCTATTGACGGTTAACTACAATTGCGGGGAATTAATTAAGCGTTTAATTGCTTCCCTCAACGATAACTTATCCGCTACTCTCATCATTGTTAACAATTCCCCTGAAGATAAAAATATCCAATCTTTAGCAGCGGAAAGGGTCAAGATTATTGAAGCGGGGGAAAATTTAGGATTTGGGAAAGGATGTAATCTAGGACTTGATTGGATTTATCAACAAGACAGAGAAGCTATCGTTTGGTTAGTTAATCCCGACGCTTACTTATTACCGGACTCTCTGGAGAAAGCAAGCAAATTTTTTCAGCAATATCCCGAAGTTGCCATCGCTGGTACAGAAATTTACGAACCGGATGGTAAAATCTGGTTTGGTTGGGGAAAATTCAATGCCAAAATCGGCACAATTAACGTGGTAGAGGAATCCTTAGACTATGGAGATAAACCCTATCTTATTCCTGACTGGGTGACGGGATGCAGTTTATTAATTAACTTCTCTAATTTTTCCACTTGTCCCCATTTTGATCCCGATTACTTTCTCTACTACGAAGACTTTGATTTTTCCCGAAGATACGCAAACCAAAGCTATTTAGTTGTTGTTACCAATCAGATTAAAATCATTCATGAACCATCTTCTATTACCCGTCGCTATGGTTATCTAAGACTAACTCATAATATCTATAGTTATCTTCTCAGTCTCGAAAAACATACGACTTTAACTATTCTTGTTTATCGCTTGCTGCGGATGAGTTTTATGTCTTTACTGATCCTTCCCATTAAACCCAAATTCTCCCTAGCTAAGTTAGAAGGAATTCAACTCTATTGTCAAAGAATTATCACTAAACTGCGTCTAGGTTGAAACCCTTATTTTTGCCGCTTCAGGCAGCAGGTATTATTCTTACTAAATCCTGTGTAAAAGCTATAGGAGAGCGGGGAGCGGGGAGTAGTGGTGATGGTGAGCTATCTTGCTGATTTAGTCTGACAGGTCTAATGACCCGAAAAATAAGGAAGAGTGAGCGATTCATGTTAATTTTTATCTCAAATGTTGGGGTGAAGACCGGAAGTGCTTAGCGCGACGGGATGAAACCCCGACCAATATAAAAGAGCGAAGCACGACTAAAATCTTGACAATCTCTGCTGTATAGGTTAACTTAAAATAAGTTGTTTGAGGTCGATAAACAATGATTATCTTAGAAATGAAAGCAGTGGTCAAACCAAGTCAGTCTTCTGCCATAAGTAGGTGGGTGGAATTAAATATAAGATGAACGTAGGTTGGGTTGAAGCATGAAACCCAACGCCCGATTATGTTACGCTACCGCTAACCCATCCTACAAATAATTGTGCCTCCCTACTTAGATGAAGCTATTCGTACAGTACAATTCATCAGAAACAAAGCATTAAGGCTTTGGATGGATGCCAAGAGAGAAGACAAAATCGATTGTTGGATACGTCCTGTCAGATTAAGGAAACTCGATGAACCAAGAATCCCTCGCTTTTAGTGACGGGATTGTCAATCCCCATCCCGACACCGCCCCCCTTAACCTTACCTGTGCCGTAGTCACGGTGAGCGATACTCGTACCCCAGAGACGGATAGGAGTGGCCAAATAATTCAAGAGTTACTAACTCGATCGGGTCATGATATCGGCCTATACTTAATTATCCCCGATCAACCCTTACAAATTCAAGCAATCTTACCAGAGATTAGCAATCAAAATCAGATAAAAGTCTTAATTCTCAATGGGGGTACGGGTATTGCTCCCAGAGACAATACCTATGATGCTTTAGTACCTTTATTAAGGATTACTTTGCCCGGTTTTGGCGAATTATTTCGTTATCTCAGCTATCAGGAAATTGGCTCCCGTGCCATGGCATCAAGGGCAATAGCTGGGGTTTATCAAAACTTATTAGTCTTTTCTCTCCCTGGTTCCACTAATGCCGTTAGATTAGCCCTAGAAAAACTGATTCTTCCCGAAATTTTACATCTGGTTAAACAGATGAATGGATAATTTATTGGGATTTGATCTGGGCTGAAATTTCTTGAAAACATACATCCCAAAAATAGCCAGCTAGATTCACAGCACTTAACAGTTTAGGAATTCCTTCACTTAGACTAGCAAAACCTTGATTTTTAAGCTGGAGAAAATCGATAGCGATCGCAAAAGTTAAAAGTGCTAAAGAGATGATTAAAATTTGGTAAGAAGTTTGTCTTATTTGCCGCCAAAATGCTAAACCATAAATCAGAATTGCGAGGCCATAAACAGAGATAGTCAAAAATTTGGGAATATTAAAATAGAGGAGAATGATATGAATTCTGAAGATTTCATTGATGGCAAAAAGTCCCGTTATTATGCCAGAAACAAGTAAAAAATGGCGAGAATTACTAAAACTTGTCTCCCCAGACAATAAAGCATAACTAAAAAGGCAAACAATCGGAGGTAAACAACAAAGCAATTGAAAAGAATGGGTTAATAAACCAGCGAGCGGAGTTGGGGGAGTAGCGGGGGGATAAAACAAAAGACTAGAGGGTAATTCTGCCCGATCAACCCCAGCAATCAAAGCTAAAATCAAGAGGAGAACGACAAGATTTATTTTCAGAAAATGCTGTTCTCGTGAGGACATAAGTATAACAGTTGATAATTGTGGCTATTAATCACGGTATAATTCAGAGAGTGCCGCTTTCTACCGATCTACATACCGAAGTGCCAAGCATTTCCCTCATTGTGTTAAGGACAATTTTCTCGGTTTTCTATGCTCGCTCAAAAAGAACTTTTGTGTTTATTACAATTGGCTAGTCCCATTTTACCCGTGGGGGCCTATAGTTATTCCGAAGGGCTAGAAACCCTCGTCGAAAAGGGGATTATCTCCAATAGTGCCAGCTTAAATGATTGGTTAGAGCGATCGCTTGGTCAAGGCTCGGTTCGCTTAGAAACGGCTGTTTTGGTAAGGGTATATCGTTGTTTTTGTCAAGAGGATTTTACAAAACTTAATTATTGGGATAATTGGTTATCGGCAACGCGGGAAACAGCCGAATTAAGACAGCAAAGCTGGCAAATGGGGCGATCGCTGTTAAACTTATTGCGGGAGTTAGCACCGGCCAGAGATAATCTACCAGAACAGGCTAATTATGCCACCGCTTTTGCGATCGGGGCAAGTCATTGGCAAATTGGCCAAGAATTAGCGGTTTTAGGCTATTTACACAGTTGGGCAAGTAATTTAATCAATGCAGGATTGCGTTTAATTCCCCTTGGACAAACCCTAGGACAATCGCTTCTGATCGGTTTACAGCCCAGTTTATTAACAGCAACAGCAGATATTATCAGTTTAGCCGATGAAAACCTGAGCAGTTGGAGTTGGGGGCTAAGTTTTGCCAGTATGAACCACGAAACCCAGTATAGTCGTCTATTTCGCAGTTAGAAATTTAGGGAGAAGAGCAGGAGAATGACGTAAAAACCGAATAAGGTATAGTAAGATAAAAAAAAATCTTAGGTCCTAGTTCTCGCTTTCTGAGTGACTAAGGGTTTTAAGGAAAGATGCGAACACTCTACCTAGCCACAGTGTGCCAATGTTTAGTCAATCAGAAAAAATTCCCGTTTCGGTGTTAATTCCCGCCAAAAACGAGGAATCTAACCTTCCCGCCTGTTTAGAGAGTGTTGCTAGGGCTGATGAAGTGTTTGTCGTCGATTCCCAAAGTAGCGATCGCTCGATCGAAATATCTACCAACTATGGGGCTAATGTAGTCCAATTTTATTTTAATGGTCGTTGGCCGAAAAAGAAAAACTGGTCCCTCGATAATCTGCCTTTTCGCAATGAATGGGTATTAATCGTCGATTGTGATGAGAGAATCACCCCCGAACTATGGGACGAAATCGCCACCGTGATCCAAGATCCCGACTATAACGGTTATTATCTCAATCGTCGTGTCTTCTTCCTCGGACAGTGGATCCGTTATGGCGGCAAGTATCCCGACTGGAATCTGCGCTTATTTAAACATAAGTCGGGCAGATACGAGAATTTAAACACGGAAGATATCCCTAACACGGGAGATAACGAAGTTCATGAACACGTTATCCTTGATGGCAAGGTGGGATATCTGAAAAATGATATGCTGCACATCGATTTCCGCGATATCTATCATTGGTTAGAAAGACATAATCGTTATTCCAACTGGGAAGCGCGGGTTTATTACAATATTCTCACGGGTAATGACGAAAGTGGCACGATCGGAGCGCACCTGTTCGGTGATGCGGTGCAGAGAAAACGTTTTTTAAAGAAAATTTGGGTAAAATTGCCCTTTAAACCGCTGCTGCGCTTTATTCTCTTTTATTTTATCCGTCTCGGTTTCCTGGATGGCAAAGCTGGTTATATCTACGGTCGTCTTTTGAGTCAGTACGAATACCAAATAGGGGTTAAATTGTACGAATTACGGCAATTTGGCGGTAAATTAAACGTTAATGCCCAGGCTAATCCCCCGGTTAAACCCTCGGAACCTCAACCGGTAGAAATGATTAAATAAGTCCTATGTCCCCAGAAATCCGCACCGATGAGGAAGCGTGGCTAGATCTGCGTACCTACGATCAATCTTGGTTTGATCGCGGTCGTTCTAATCCAATTATCCTACTTTGGTGGTTAGTACAGGGGATTCTTTTCCCCCTTAGTTTGCACCAGATGGATAGCTTTCGCTGCGCTGTTTTGCGTCTATTCGGGGCTAAAATCGGCCTTGGGGTGAAAATTCGCCCGACGGCAAGGGTTTCTTATCCTTGGAAAGTGGCGATCGGCGATTATACTTGGATCGGCGATGATGTGGTGATTTATAGTTTAGATAACGTTACTATCGGCAGTCATTGTGTGATTTCTCAAAAATGCTATCTCTGCACTGGCAGTCACGATCCCTGCGATCGCTCTTTCAGCTTAAAAACCACTCCCATCCTCATTGGTAATGGTACTTGGATCGCGGCCGATTGTTTCCTGGCTCCGGGGGTAAAAATTGGCTCTAATGTTGTTATTGGGGCAAGAAGTAGCGTATTTGCCGATATTCCCGCTCAAAAAGTCGCTTGGGGCAGTCCCTGTCGTCCTCAATACGATAGAAAGATGAATTCTTATAGCAGTTAGGGCTGGCTCAATAAATCTAAAAACCTTGTTGGGTAAGACTTTTAGACTTTTTGGAAACCAAAAAGTACCAGATCTGGGAGTGATCGGGTGGAAAATTCCGGGACTTTTTCCCTGAAAATTAGGTAATTGACCCCCTCAAAATCCCTAAAACCCTACACCCTACACCCCACAACCGTTCGGACCTCGGCGTGAGCTTTTGTCAAACGCTGATCTCACGGCCGAAGCCTGCCCCCAGGAAAAACTTTTTGCCGCAAACCCTATTTATTGTAGGGGCGTAAGGCTTGCGCTCAGACTAAATCTGGTTTTATTGGCTACTCCTGATCTATTCGTCTTGAGCTAAAGCGATTATGCCATCTGATTTGTAAATTTTTGTGAAGATTTATGGTTTATCTTGAATAACTGAGGAAACTAGCTCAAATAACTGGTAAAACCAAAAATAACCCTTTTTTGAGCTATTTATCATCAATTAATCTTAAATTAAGTCTAAAAAGACTATTTTTGGCAATTAAAGCCTAAGCTTGTTGATCTTCTGCATAACTTCTCCTCTAAGTCACGATATAGAGAAGTAAGGTGATCAAAAACAGCCTATGACTAGCTTAAGACAGAAGCGAACGAGAAAAATCAGTAAACCCCTGCTCTTTGGGTTATGGGGTGCGGGAGGGTGCTTAATTGCTTCTCTTTTTGGTGAAATTTTCCTTCATTTTGCCTTACCCCCTGCTATTACCCCTGTCACTCCCTCTATTCCTAAAGTAGATATACTCTTTGTTTTAGATGTCACTGCAAGTATGAATGAGGAGATAAATGGCGTAAAAGAAGGAATTCAGCAGTTTTCCCAAGAATTAAGCAGCCAAAAGCTAGATGCAAAAATCGGATTAATTGCCTTTGGCGATCGCTTATATGGGGAAGAAAGCCAGATTTTAAGCTTTCCCGACGGAGTTTTTACCGCAGATCCGACCTTATTTAGGCAAAAAGTGGCGGAAATTCAACAAGTTAATGGCGGAGATGATCCAGAAAGCAGTTTAGATGCTTTAAATTTAGCAGCAAATCAGCCTTTTCGCTCAGATTCTACTAAAGTTATCCTTCTGATCACGGATGCTCCTCCTCAAGTTCCTGATTTAACGATGAAATCTTTAGATGAGGTTAATCAAAGTTTAAAGACTCATAACATTAACCAGCTTCACTTAGTTATACAACCCAGTGATCAAGCTATTTATCGTCAATTACAGGCAAATAACCCCGGAGAAGTCTTTTTATTGGGTGAAACCGCATCGGGAAGACAAGGATTTTCAAAAATCTTACCCTTACTGGGTGAAACCATTGCTCAAACCACTTTACAAAGTTTACAAAGTAATCAAAATTATGCCACAGAAGATCGAGAGCGATTATTGATGGTGACATCGGTTTGGACGGGAATTTTAGCGATTGGTATTGCTTTAGCCTTAATAATGGGGCAAAATGCCTATTTGCGTCGTCGTCTTTTAGGGATAGCCGAAGGTTTTCAAGGCACATTTGGCAGTGTCATCGCTGGAATTATTGCCGGAGCAGTCGGACAGTTAATTTTTACCCCGATTTCTAGTCTTTCCTTCCTTATTCTTTTAGGGAGAATTGTGGGATGGATGTTATTAGGTGGATTGCTCGGTGGGGGAATGTCCTTTTTTGTTCCTAATTTAAGGAGGATTCGCGGCGTACAAGGTGGCACAATTGGAGGGGGAATGGGAGCAGCAGGTTTTTTATTACTGTCGCCTTTAATCGGGGAAATCGGTGGTAGATTATTAGGCGGAGTGATTTTAGGCTTTTTTATTGGTTTAATGATCGCTTTACTCGAACAATTAAGTCGTAAAGCCTATTTACTGATTCATTGGCATGAAAAGGAAACCACTACTCTTTCTTTAGGGGATACTCCTATTATTTTAGGAAGTCATCAAAATGCTCATATTCCCCTCAGTAAAGCCGAAGGATTTTATCCAGAAACCGCCAAAATTTTTCAACAGGGAGAGGAGATTATTATGGAATATAATGCTGATTATGCTCAAGCAAAAGGAATGAAAAAACTCATTCATCCCTTAAAGAATGGGGACACTCGTAAGTTTGGAGAAATTCGTCTGGAAGTCCAATCAAAAGACATTATCTCTTCTTCTTAATCAACGTCTCTATCTAGAAATCTTCTCTCTGAATCTGTCTAATCGCTAAATTCTCTTAAGACGATATTTAATCGGGATTGAGAAAGATTAAAATTAATTAAATTTCTTTGTAAAATAACAATTCTATGTTAAAATAGCTATAGTAAACTTATTTTTCCCTGTATTAATTTTATGGTAGCTGCTGTATGGTTGAATATACCCTATCATTACACACCCAAAGTTCCCCACCGGCAGGTTATCAGTATCCTTTAGATTTACACCCCCATTATGAGGATAATCCTCAAGAAATTTTTACCCCAGAAATTCGTCAACAGTTACAAGATACCTTACAACAACAAAGTTTATGTGCCATTCGAGAGCATCACCTTAACCAAATCATTAACGCTTGGATAGAAGATATTCAAGAAGGTTATCGCTACACCAGTATTAGACTGAATTTACCCTCACTTTTTGAAACCAATCTCGAAAACTTTCAAGATAATGGTAATCAAGAATTTCCTGAGTTATTTGATCCAGAATTAACAGGAATTGAGCCAACTTTTGGAATGTTACCGTCTTTAGAGGATATTTACACCCCTTAGCAACTTTACTCTTTTGGAGAAAAAACAAATGTTAACCGTATCTTTAACCCCTCATCGAGATTTTTTACCTGCTGACACTCCAGACCAGCGACTCTTTTTAATGATGAAAATTAAACCCCAAGCAGAAGCAGCTCAAAGTCGGCCCTCTACCACCTTTGCTTTTCTGATTGATACCAGTGGCTCTATGTATGAAAATGTGGGGGGAATGACCAAACTAGAAGTAGTGATTCAATCCCTGAAAAAACTATTACATTCAGGTCGTTTAACTCAAGAAGATCGCATTGCTTTAGTTCGTTTTGATGACCAAGCTTCTACTTTAATTAATTTAACTCCTGCCACCCAAATTCAAACAATTGAATCGGCTATTGATCAACTAACTAAATTTAGTGGAGGAACTGTTTTAAGTAGAGGAATGGATCAGGTGTTAGGGATTATTGGTAATCAGGGGATGACTTCCCGTAGAGCGTTAATATTTACCGATGGTCAAACCATAGGCGAAGAAGATTGCCGTCAATTGGCCAATGATTTTGCTCAGTGTAATATTCCAATTACGGCCCTAGGGGTTGGCGATTATAATGAGCAGCTATTAGATGATATTAGTAACAATACAGGTGGACAATTTGGCCATGTTGTTCCTCAAAAAGACTTACCCCATCAAATTTTAATTACTGACTTTCCTAGTTATATTATTCAAGCTTATCAACAAGCGCAAAATGAGGTAATTAATAATATTAAATTAGACATTCAAACGGTCAAAGGGGTAAAATTAGCTAAAATCACCCGTGTTTATCCAGATCAAGCCGAATATCCGCTCTTAAATCCCCCTTATCCCATCGGTAATGCGGCAGCAGGAGATGACACCATTTACATTTTAGAATTTACCATTGATAGTCGTACCAGTTCTAGGGCAAGAATCGCACAAATTGGCTTAACTTATGATATTCCTGGCTTAAATCGCCGCGGAGAGCAACCGCCTCTTAATGTTGTAGTACAATTTTTAGCAGGTCAGGGAACTGTTGCACAAGTGAATCAAGAAGTTATGGGGTATGTGCAACAGCGCAATATTGCCCAATTAGCCTCAGATGCGACCAAAATTGCTGATAAAGACCCAAATAAAGCAGAACAACTCCTAGAAACGGCTCGACGCTTAACCGTAAAAATAGGGAATGATGATATGTTAGCATCCCTTAACCAAGCCAGTGATGAACTGCGAAAAACTCGTAAAATTTCCTCTAATACCCGTAAAACCGTCAAAATGGGGTCAAGAGGTAAAACCATCAAAATGGAGGGAGATATCGATGAACAATCATCTCTAGATGAAACTATTCGTAATATCACAGGAACTTAGGCTGATTCAAGCACAAACTTGAAAGAAATGCTTTAAAGTTCATTTTTGCCGTTATTTTGAGGTAATGCCGACTTTATCTTCAAATGTCTTGAACTCTTTTCTAACCTTGTTAATCTGTCAAATATCGTCATTTTTAAGGAGAATCAACCATGTCTATCGAATGTCCCACCTGTGGCTATGAAGGAAATCCCCCAGACGCTGAATTTTGCGAAACCTGTGGTGCAGAATTAGGAAATACTCCCCCCGTCACTCCTACTTCATCTCCTTCTTCCTCATTTACTCCTCCTACACAAGTAATACCGACCCCTCAACCTCTCACTCCTCCTACACAAGTAATACCGACCCCTCAAGTAATGACAGCACCGATGCAGGTGACATCTCCTTCTCCCATAGGTGCAATGGCCACTGCGCGTTTAATTCCTCTGTTTAATGCACCCACTGCCGAATTTAAAATTTATAATAGCGCAGTGATTGGTATTTTTACACCGGGGAATCCAGTAGAAATTGATTTAGATTCATGTGCTAATAGTGATAAAGTGTCCCAACATCATGCTGAGATTACCTATGAGAATGGGGTTTGGATGATTAAAGATAATTCGACTAATGGGACTTATATTAAAACATTGGGACAGGCAAAATTTGGCGCAAGAATTATGTCACCAACTCCCATTAATTCAGGGGATACGATTGCTTTTGCTAATCTTGTCTTTCAATTTCAAACTCCTTAATAGGTGAGGGATAAAATGGGGGCGATTTCTTTCGCCCTTACTGAAAAGATTGAGGGTAAATATTAGAAAAATAGAAGAACGAGCCTAAGTGCTTGTAACTGTTCATCAATTGACTTGCACGTTATTAATAATGTTAAATTATCAGACATAAAAGCTTATGGAAACCCTTATTGTTGCCGAACAAACTCATTTTCAACTTGGTAATTATCAGCTTAAGGTCATTGCTTACTTAGGATGTTTTACGCCTAATATATATTCTTTTAAAGTGAGTTTTCAGGCTGAAAAAAATCCTGATCTTAACGAGAGTGAATCAGAACTTAATCGAGCAGAAACTATTGAAAATTTTCCCGAAAAAAATGATTCTTTGGAACAATTTGGACTCTTAAGAGTTGGTTCATTAGATAGTGGTTTGCTAAGAGAGCTAACCCTTAGGGAGTCTTTAAATAATTATGGTTTAATTGCGCCATTAATTGCTAAAGAACAAAGAGAATCAGTGAGCGTTAATCATAACACAAAAGCTGGTGTAATATCCTCTGACAGTGCAGGATTATCCTCCCAAGAAAATTTAGATCAAACAACTTCTTCAGAAAATTTATTGAGTTCTGTAGAACAAACAACAGAAAACAATAGCAACCCCGAAGATAATTTAGATTCAGGAGTTAAAAGCATAACTGATCAGGAAAATGATAGTTTAAGGGATTTATCTCTTAAAAACGAGGATTTTGAACATCAAAAAAATGATCAAAATTCCCCCATTTCTAATGATACCCAAGACAGCTTAAACTCTGATTCTGATACCTTGAAAGAAGAAGACTCGGAAGATAATTATAATTACTTACCCGATGAAATTTATGAAGATGAACCCATCGAACCCTCAGAACAAATTTTATTACTTACGGATTTTCCTAACTTGGAAGCTTCCTTAGAACAATTATTGCAAAATTACGCCCATCAAGAACAATCTTTGAATGCACAAAGTTTAAATCTCGTTATTCAACTTTGTCAATGTTGTTCTTATTTAGCCGAAAAAAACTGGAATATGATTAATTTAGTTCCCTTGTTAATTGAATTTCAAGACCGCTTAAAATTGTATGATTTAACCCAAATTTTTCCCACTGGCGAACAGCCAAATTTTGGGTTAAGTGGAGGATATTGTGCGCCAGAATTAGCTACTGGTTCTGCCATTAACTCCTTAATGAGTAGTTACACAATCGGTGCATTACTTTATCAAATTATTCATCAAAAAGTTCCCAATTTTGAACATAACTTAGACCTTCAACCTGCTCCGATTCCTCGTTTCTTTCAAATACTAAAAAAGGTTCTTTCACCTCTCCCCGAAAGACGATTAAAGTTAACAGGATTGCGACAAGGATTGTTAGATGCGCGTCGGGATTTTTTTCAAGATCAAATTATTTGGGAAACTGCTAGTAAATCTACTGTAGGACTATCCTTAGAGCGTCTAGAAAATGAGGATAATTTTGGTATTAGATACGAACAAGTTAATGATCAAGAAACTCTTATTATCGGAATGGTTGCTGATGGAATGGGAGGAATGGCTAAAGGTGAAATTGCCAGTAAAATCGCTATAGAAACCTTTTTAAAAGAACCAATTCCCCTTGATTTTAAATGTTCAGAAACACGCAATAATTGGTTAATGGATACCTGTGCAAAAGCTCATCAAGCTATCTCTAAAGAAGCTGAGAATGGAGGGACAACGCTAAGTCTTATTTTAGCTCTCAATGAACAATTAATGATCGCTCATGTGGGAGATAGCCGTATTTATTTATTAAGACAGGGAAAAATTAAGCAATTAAGTCAAGATCATTCTTTAGTTGGTGTCTTGGTAAATAATGGGGAAATTACTGAAGAAGAAGCCGAAAATCATCCTGACAGAAATGTACTGCTTAAATGTTTAGGATCAAAAGAATCCTTAAGAGAGGGTCATATTCAAAATTTAATGGTCACGACTCAGCAGTTAGTTTTATCCTTAGAGGATCAAGATATTTTGCTCCTTTGTTCCGATGGAGTGTGGGATTTAGTTTCTAAAAAAGAATTACAAGACATTTTTAGTAATTCTCATGTTTCTTTACAAGAAACTGTTAATTTAACCCTGAGAAAAGTCCTAAAAAAAGGAGCTTCTGACAATGCGACTCTCTTAGCTTTAAAATGTATAATTAAGTCAGGTAATTAGTCCTTTTTATTGAAGGTTAGATTATGCTTTGTTCCACCTGTCTCGCTGAAAATCCCGACCACGTTACCGAATGTATCACCTGTGGCGCACCTTTAGATGATTGGGAAGATACAGATGACAATCCCACTATGGTTTCCTCCTCTCTTTTGCATTTACAAGCAGGGAGTTTATTGAAAAATGGTGACTATGAAATTCAATCTTTATTAGGACAAGGAGGGTTTGGGATTACTTACAAAGGAATTTATAAAGCTAATAATTCTCAGCTAGAGGTTGCTATCAAAGAATTATGGCCAGAACAAGCTGCTAGACAAAAAACAACAGTGTTATGGTCTCCAACCATAACACAACAACAACAAAGAGAACAAATTCAAGCCTTTTTTGCTGAAGCTTATAATCAATATCAATGTAAACATCCTAACATTGCTCAAGTTTATGATTGGTTTGAAGAAAACAATACTGCTTATATTATTATGCAGTTTATCTCTGGAAAATCTCTCTTTAAAATTCTTAAAGAAGCAGGAATTTTAGACGAAAATAAAGTTAAAAAATATTTTTTACAAATTGCAGAAGCTTTAAAAGTTGTCCACTTACAAAACTTTCAACATCGGGATATAAAACCAGAAAATATATTAATTGATGGTCAGGATAACGCCATATTAATTGACTTTGGTGCGGCCAGAGAGTTTATTGCGGGACAAACCAAAGAAATGACCCGAATTGTTACTCCGGGTTATGCACCTTTTGAGCAGTATAGCTTGACAAGTAAACGTTATCCTGCGACAGATTTTTATGCTTTTTGTGCATCAATCTATGAACTTTTAACCGGACAATTACCCGTTGATGCGGTTCAAAGAAGTACACCACCAGATTCCTTAATTCCACCTCGTCAACTCAATCCTAATATTAGCGAATTGATGGAACAAGTGATTTTAATTGGCCTGAAAATGAACGTTAAAGAACGTTTTCAAATAGCCGATGATCTGATTGATGCACTCAATGGTAATTTAATTTCTCCCTCACAAAAAGAAGCAAAAAGTTTAGTTAAAGCGGGAAAATTATCAGAAGCTTCCCGTGCTTATCAACGTTGTTTAAGGGAAGACTCCAATAATAAAAACACTGCTCTTGAATATGCTTTATTATCTATTTATTTGAATGATGCACAGGCAGAAACTGCCGCACAAACTGCAATTCAATTAAACCCTAATGATGGCAGAGGATATGGTATTTTAGGGTTAGTTAATTGTCGTCAAGGTAATTGGTTAGAAGCGGTAAAAAACCTGCAAAAAGCTGTTAATTTATGTCCAGATCAAGTATGGATTTTAGCTAATTACGCTTGGTCTTTAGGAAAAACCAATAATTGGGGACAAGCAGAAGTATTTGTTAAAAAAGCCTTAGAAATTGATGAAAATTGCTCTTTTGCTTTAGGAATTCAAGCATGGATTCTCTTTCAACAAGACAAATATAAGCCACAACGAGTTGATGAACCTGCGGTGATTCCCAGTGCTACTAAAGCCATTTATCAAGCAAGTTTAAACCAAAATCAAGAAATTCAGCGATGGGTTTACCCTTATTTGATTACTGCTTTATCAAGAGTTACCCATAAAATTACAGGAAGTAGTCTTAATAACCACATTGAGAAATGTTTACAGCAAAATCCTGATCATTCCTTTGTTTTAGGGTATAAAGGATGGCAAAAAGTTAATTTAGGGCAATTAGTAGAAGCAATCGCCTATTTTCAGCAAGCAAGTCAATATCCTAACCCCCAAGCATGGGTTTTAATTAATACAGCGATCGCTCATGAGTACGCAAATAATATCACAGAGGCGGCGCAAATGTATGAAATTTGTATTCAGAAAATTGCTCAATTCCCCTTTCTTCATTATCGCCTAGGGACAATATTAGGGAGAAATCAGCAGTGGGAACAAGCAAAACAACAACTAGAACAAGCAATTGCTTTAGATAGCGACTACGCAGAAGCCTATCATAATTTAGGTTGGGTTTTGTTTCATCGGAGAAAACCTGACGGAGAAATTCAAGATGTTCAAGGGGTATTAGGTGCATATAAAAAGGCGTTCTATTGTTATAGACAACAAAATCGTTCAGATTTGGCTCAATCATTGGAAAATTTGTTTAAAGATGCGGGAATTCCTTTTTAATTAGGACTTAAGGTAATAAGTGGTGTGCAAAATTAATTTCCTACTCGAGACAGGGGACGGGAGACAGTTATCAGTTATCAGATTTGAGCTTTAAGTGACAGTATGGCTCTTCTGGTTTCCGTGTGCCAACGAGAGCTATACTGATAGTTTCTTCCTCGGCTCGACGACTCCACTGAGCATCGCCGAACGTCCGAACGTCAAATAGTCCTAAAAGTCTCGCTCAGTAAGCATTTCACGATTCCATAAGCAAAAATTATCATACAAAGTCGAGAGGATCCGAATACTATATGTCATTAAATCTTAGCAAACAAGATTTTATCCATTAAAAATCGTTAACAATTAATTGACATCAGAAACTTTTACTTGTACTCTTGGAGTTAGGTCTTATACGGCTGTTCCTCTTCCTCTATCCATCTGGTACAGACAACTCCTTGTTGGATAAATCTTTCCACCTATGAGATGTACCAGACTAAGCCTGAATCCGCCGTAAATTCTCTAAAATCATTTTCAATTAATCGTGAGAGATTAAACTAATAACGGCAATCTACTTGATCCGTTTTTTCGTTCCCTAACCTTACTGAATGTCTCTCAAGAACTTTTTTAAATGATTATTTTTTGTTGTCTAAAATTTGACTTAATGATTTTATGAAAATCGATGAGGAACCGTTCAACAATAAATTCTCTGATTGTGTCTTTATCAAACTTCATACAAAACCACAATCGAATAAATTACCGTTATTTTTTTCCAAGAAAAAAACTTTTGAACTACAGCTAACTTATAGATTTGGAGAGCATTGTCATGTTGATAGTGTAACTAACACTGATGTGACTTTCGCCATAACCGAGGGTACATTAGTTTTAGAGTGTAGAAATGTAACTTTTCCCGAAGAAGAGCGAGGCTTTCCTAGACCTTTTTCCGTTCAATATACTATCCATAAAACAGAGGAACTCATTCATACGAAAAAAAGATATTGGAATTTCGATGTTAAAACATTATTAACTAAACCATTAGAGATTCTTTTTAAATGGAATCAAGAAAGAACTCGAAGTAATAAAGATGGTTTTACTTTTCAGTATTCCGGTTATCAAGCTTATGCTGAAGGAACAGAAGAAAGACCAGTAGTTCGTTTCGTGTCTGAATCGCTCATCAGTTCTTTTTTGCAAGGAGATGACAAAAAAGCAAAAATAGGAATGGCCAAAATTTCTTCTGAACCTTGGGAAATTAAGTTTTATTTTAAAATTAATCATGATTTTATAAAAATCACAAAATTCAAAGGTAAAAACTTAAAGGAGCTTGGTTTTACTGAGCGGTTTAAATTAAATTCGGTTCGCCAAAATTTGTTAAAAGAAATAGGAGACACCCTCAGTCATGGCAGAATTTCCTCAAACTAAAAATCTTAATGATTTTTTAGCCACCAGTAACGGACTCGATCCTCAAACCGTTTTTGTTGAGAATGATTTGACAATGTTTAACTCAGAAGATGGTCAATTATCAGGGTTTAATCTTAGTTATGCTCGTTTAGATGAAACTAATCTCAAAAGAGCAAATCTGAGTGATGTTAATTTAACGGGAGCAAATTTAACTAATGCTGATTTAAGTAACGCTAATCTAACAGGTGCTAATTTGACAAGTGCCAATTTTCAAGATGCTGATTTAACAGGAGCAGACTTAACGAATGCTAACTTAACTAATGTCAATTTCATGGGTGCAAATCTTCAAGACACGAATTTAACACAAGCTCTCCTTAAAAATGTTAACTTTGAGAATGCTAAAAGCTTGACTTCAAATTTACAATCAGAAAGAACCGTTTCTAAAACTGCCATTTCTGACAGCCAAATGGAGAAATTAGTTCGAGAGTTTCTTTCTCATACCCCCGATACACCAGCAGGTAAAAGAGCGACTTATAAACTATTACAAACCATTCAACAATTACCTAAGTTAGTCCGTAGCTATCAACCATTACGAGGATATTGTTATCAAGATTTTGAAGAAATTTTAAATGACACATTGTTAAAAATCTTGAAGGAAATTAGTAGTTTTAAACCAGAAACAACTAACTATGTCAACAGCTTAACCCATTGGATCAACTATCAACTAAGGCTGTATTATAAACCGAAAGATAGATTAAGAGAAGCCCGTCGGCATAACATCTTCTCCCTAGACCGATATATTAGTGATAAGGAGAATACAACCTTTCTTGATTTACTGGAGGATAATCACTCTGAGGCAACTCTTAACACCATCGATAGTCTTATCGAACAAGCACAACAGCAACGACGACAACGTTTGGGACTGGAAGTTTGGCAGTATCTTCAAGAAGATCCGAAAAATCGACTTAAAAACTGCTATTCAACCAAATGTTCTGAGTGTAACTGTCATTGGCTGTTACAGAAACGCGAACTCAGTGATCCCCCTGTCCCTTGGCAGGCGATCGCCGATGATTTAGGGATTCCCTATGGTACGATCACAGCACACTGGCATAAAAAGTGTAAACCTTTATTAAGCCAAATCGCTCAAGAAATTGAGCAAAAACTGCAAGAGGAAATTTAATTTATTATGACCACTCACAATCCTATGAATGACTCAACCGCATCCGGACAATTATCTTGGCAAGAACCCGAAGGATTACCTTTGCTAAGAATTCCCATTAGCAAAGAAGCTCAACAAATTGCGCTTGTTTTTGCATCTGAACAAAGAAATGTTAAGAAAGGCAAACAAGTTTTTTTGAATACCTTATCAGTTATCGCCGCTCATAAATGTCTGAAAATGTTCGAGTTTGAATCTTATTTAGAAAGTGGAGATTGTTGGAATAAGTTTAAAAGGTTGTCGTTGTCATCTAATGACGCTGATTTATTAATTCCGGATTTTGGTAGAATTGAATGTTTTCCCATTTTACCTAAACAGGAATCAATTGAAATTGAAGAGCATTTATTAGAAACCAGAGTCGGCTGTGTTGGTGTCAAATTTCATGAACATTTTAATTATGTTGAAATGTTAGGATTTAAGCATTTTGACAAAGCCTTCAAATCTCAACAGGACAATACTAGGACTTTTGATGTTAGAGATTTTCAACCTTTTGAGGATATTTTTAATTATCTTAAAGCTTGTCCGCCTTCATCAATTGGGAAGGGAACTGAATGGAAAACGTTTGAAGAATTAGGACGTAAAAAAATTATATTTGGTGGTGGTACTTCTTTAGATATTAAAAAACGTCTTTCCTTACGAGGTAAAGTCATTGAAATTGGAGAAAATACTAAAATTATATTAGGAGCAGCAGTCGAATTTCTGAATAATGATACTCAAAGCATTTTATTTGAGATATATAACTACATCAAAGAAAGCAAATTACCAAAAAATTTAACCATAACAGTTTTGAGTAATCAAGGTGTTGTTAGCACTTTAAATCAACTTCATATAGGAGACAATTTCAGCTTTGAAATGAGATTCAAAAATCTAACTATAGGGACAATTTTTACCTTAATTTTCTCTCTCAATGATGTCCAAATTGCTAACCGTTTTATTGTTGAACCATGACTAATCAAAAAATTAAACTAGAAATCATTGAACTTCCTCAACAAATCGAGGAAGTTGAAACTGCTTTCTTGATAGGAAAAGTGAACTATATTACTAAGAGTGAGAGTCAAAACTTGAGTCAAGAAAACGCCAATGTATTTATCTTTGATAAGTTTCCGCAGCTCATCTCTCAAATTCGAGAACATCAGACAGCTATGAGTAGCTGTGATGGTCAATTTGCAGATGTAGAACCACCAAGATTAATTGAGCAATCAGGAATTGAATCCATTAAAAAAACTTTTGATATTTCTCGTGGATATTATGAGCATTTTTTTGATAGAAACAATCGCATTTATGAAGGACATCATGGTATAATTTGTCCTTTTGGAAAGGCTTGTAAGTCTAAAGATGTTGGGCAACCTCATCAAAATACACCTTGTATAGACACAAAAGAGGAAACGTGGCAGTGTCCTATCCCTAGAGAAGATAAAACTTTTAAGCCGTCAGAAACCCATAGTCAATCTTTAAAAAAGCTATCACAATACCTAAATGGAAAACTAAACACTGGTCATCTAAATCTTGTATTTGAAATTGCTGATGATCATGACCTATCGGCTATTGATTTTAAAAGAATTGTTTATTTAGTTAAACAGCAAAATCATCGTATCAGCTTTGCTCAAAAATTGATAGCTGAAGAAGATAACAATTCTCATAAGTTCTCCCTTAGTTATGATAATTCTTTTAATATATTGGTTGTTTATCTCAATAATTTATATTATCCTAGAAATGAAGACATGGATAATTTAGAAGATGAAGATACTGATAAAAGACTTAAAATTATTCAACAAAGTGAGAAAGAAGGAAGTAATTTTATTGAAAGCAGTAAAGGACAATGGGATATTTTTAAAAAAAACAATAGAGGAATTAGTATCCAGTATCTTGAATATCCTAATAGGGAGAAATTGTCCAGATATTTAAGAGAAAACTCTTATCAAATGGTATTTATAGAAGGACATGGTTGTAATGAAAATGGTCGTATAGAATTAACGCCAACAATTTCTGATGA
This sequence comes from Microcystis sp. LE19-84.1B, assembly GCF_027531875.1. Lineage (NCBI taxonomy): Bacteria > Bacillati > Cyanobacteriota > Cyanophyceae > Chroococcales > Microcystaceae > Microcystis > Microcystis sp. LE19-84.1B. The sequence continues at coordinate 20,463 of NZ_JAPZSR010000116.1, forward strand.
AATGACTCAGATGAACGTCACTATTAAGGAGGAAATAGATGAAGATTTTTTTGTTGAGTGTCTTAACGAAATAGAAGATGTACAAGTTATTTGCTTATTAATGTGTCGCTCTGAACAACTAGCTAGACAATTAATGACAAGGGGAACAAAAGTAGAATTGATAATTTCTTTTAATCATTTGCTTGAGGTGTCGATGTTTTCTAAGTTAGAAAAATCACTTCATGATAGTATTACTCGCATTAAAGATGAACCTTTTAAAATATCTTGGAATTTAATTTTTGAAAGAATGTTGTCTCATCTAAAAACTAACTCTGATGTAGGTAGCATTTCGCTAGATTCAGTACGAATCTATCAACGTCACGCAATTCCTCCTTTTTTTAAATGTAAAACCCAAATTATTACACCACCACAATCATCAACTCCTCCTCGGAGGAATTTTTGTCGGCAAAACTGGCTGTTTCCACTTTTGCTTGTAGTTTCATTAGCAGTATTAGGATTAGTTATGTGGTCAAAACTTAATCCTCCTGAAGAAACTAAGACTTCTCCTGAAGAAACTAAGACTCCTACTAAAGAAATTAATACTCCTAAAGTTTTAAGACAGAGTAATATTTATGGTGAACAAGCTGGTGGTTTTCTTCTTAGCAAGAAAAAAAATGATAATAACAATTATAGTTATTATGCGGTTGCTGCTGTCAGTAAAAATTTAGAAAATGGCAAAGAGATAAAAATTGCTAATTATGATCAAGATAAAATTCCAGCAACCATCGTGGATGAATTAGAAGATAAGCTACAACCTAATAATCAAAATTGGAAATTGGTAATTGTTTCTTTTAAATTAACAAAAGAAATTGAAATGCCTAAATTTTCATTAGAATCAATAGCTGTTGATGGTGACTCTTTAGAGATTCGGGGATATGAACCAAAAGGTAAAGGTAAACGCAATCTAAATTATAGAAAGATTGACATTAAGACCAACGATGAAAGCAGTGAAAATACGCCGTTTGGTTATGAATCATCAGAAATTATACAGAATGAATTTATTGGTAGTCCTATCGTCAATAAGAGCGGTTGTGTAATAGGATTACACATAGAAGAAAATACCCAAACAAAAGAACAGTTAGATTATCGAGGACAACTGATTTCTAATATTCAAAAAAGTCTTAAACACAGCGAAAATCGAGAGTTAAGGGAAGTTGCCGACAATATGCAAAGCTGTAGTCTTTAATTTGAGGGGAAGATGTTAGAGACTCCTTTTCTTTATCGTCATCGACAGCAGATTTTATGCCGCTCTCTGGGGGGATTACCCTCTCTTGAGTTAAACTTGGGGTAATTTCCTAGGTTTGAGAACCTTTGGGTGTGGTCAGTGGCAAAAGATAACGATCGTCTTCAGGAAGGGTTGTCTCATCTAAAATTTGTTGATATAGTCAAGTTTATCCCCTTTTTTAGCCTTAAACTCATATCCTACCCTGTTTTTTTCGGAAACAAATCCCGATAAGACTTGAGGACTACTATTGAGGACAAGTGAACTAACATTTTCTTATTTTAAGAGAATCGATGAATGACGGGGACATTGGCTTAAATCTTGAGTTAATGAGAGATTTTTACATCTTGAGAGTAAAATTAGCTAAATAAAACTTAAATATCTTAATTTTTGCGGCTTAATCACGAGTTGAAAAAAATTCCTTGCATAAACTCCCGACACAATGACGATAAAGAAATAAGGAAATCAATCTGTCCGATTTCTGATTAACTCTCAACCTCGTACCTATTCAAGACAAAGGATGATTCAAATGGTTACTCCTACTGATGCTCAAAAAATGATTCAACACTTCCAAGAATATTTCACGATTTATGAAGCTGTTTTACCTTATTTGGGGAGTGAAACTAATAAAAAATTAATCATAGAGCAAAAAAGAGATTGGATGCGTAAATTAAGACAAACAGAATTTCCTGTTGCTTTTTTAGGGTCTTATTCTGCGGGAAAATCAACGATGATTAACGCTATTTTAGGACGGGAAATTTTACCTGCAACCAATCAACCGACCACTGCTTTTCCCACCCTGATTAAAAAAGGTCAAGCTGAAAAAGCAGTGATTTACTTTATGGATGAGCAAGCAAGACTAGAACTTTGGGATAGTTTTGTTAGTGATATTGAGAAAAAAATTGGTCAAAATTTACAAAGACAAGAGGCAATCGGTAAACATTTTATGCGGATTAAAGAAGCCGTTCAAACCTACCAACAAGACACAGAAGTAGCTATTGATCAACAAGCTTTAATCAAGCTTCAAGCACTTTTAAGTAATTGGGGAAATGACGCTTATAAAGGCATTAAAGAAGTGACTTTATCAGAACTCAGAAATTATGTTGAAGGATATGTAGGAGCGATTTATGTTGATAAAATTGAAGTATTTTTAGAGAATCTAAATCTAGGAGATGATATTGTTTTAGTAGATTTACCCGGACTGAGTGTGGATAATAAAAGTCACGAGGAATTTACTAAATCTTATATCAAAGAAAAAGCCAAAGCTTTTGTGGTTTGTAGTCCTCATGATAAGGTTCTTCAAGGTAAAGAAATTGAGTTTCTCTCGAAGATTAATCAACAGAATCCTACTATTATTGAACGAGCTTTCTGGGTAATTAATAAGTGGGATGCTGCTAATAGTAAACTAGAACAAACTCAATCTTTAGACTCTTTTAAAGCACAGGCTAAAGCTTATAGTTTTAGTATTAATGCAGAGCGTCAGTTTCAAACGTCTGCTTTTAATTACCTACTCTTAAAATTGGTATCTGAAGGAACTATTGATGAGAGTCCAAACCTAAAAGAAGGATTAGGAAATTTAATCAAATCTGGAATAATTAAGGAGGAAAAAGAGTTAAATAAAACCACGGCAAACTCGCTTCTAACCCATCCCGACATCATCACTTTTTCTCAATTTATTGATTCCTTATTTAACTATTTGAATCAAGGTGCAAAAGACGAGTTTATCGATGATGCGAAAAAGGAATTATTGCAAATTATTCGCATTTTAGATGGATGTCTTAAACCCCTTGACGATTCTTATAGTGAAAGCACGAATCCTGAAGAGGAAACAAAATCTGTTGAGATTAATAAAAAGCTGCGCTCATTAATTGAACAACTTAAGCAAAAAGCCACAGAGTTTTCTAAAGAGATTCGGACTACACAACAATCCTCTTTTTGGCAAGAATCTGATACTCAAGCAATTAATCAAGAATTGTCGAAAAAAATTCAAGACATTAATCGGTTGGATTTGCTAAACGAAATCTCAACAGGAGTAGATATGGATTATAACTTAGCCGAATTACCCTATATTTTGGATAAGAAAGTTGAGTTAACATTGTTAATGAGAAAACGGTTAATCTCAGTCATTGATAGTTTTTTTATTCAACGACTCAGTAAGTTATTAACTGCGTTAGAAATCATTAATCCTGAATATTTACCTGAAGAAATGATGGAGAAATTAGAAGATAAATTATGTGAGCGAGATATTTCTATGAGATTAAGCGGTTTAGCTGATGCTTTGTTCTATCAATATGGGAGTGAATTACAAAGGATTGGACTGAATCTCAAAGATTGTCAAGAGCAAGAATTATCCGAATCTGATAAACTTTTAAGGACTAAAATAAGATCGGATAAGCTTAAAGAAATAGAGAAAGTTCTGCAAATGTATCAAACAGAACTGGAAGAATTCATCGAAACTATCGTCATACCCTTGAATCAAAATATTCGTCGCACCCTCGAAAATCATACAAAAGATTTAGAGAAAGATTTACTAGAATTATTTGATAACTATCAAGATGAAATAACCAAAAAAATTGCACGGAATATTAATCTTGATGGGTTAATTATTGAGGAGTTAACTAAACAAAAGACTATCACCGATAGTTATGTCAAACTGGTTAACTTAAAGCGTGCTATCCTTGAGAATCCAGAGAAATAATCTGAGGTTAATTAAAACCTAGGACGCAAACTTAATATTATAGGGCGCAACCCTTGCGCCTCTACTAGGAATTCTGTTAGATTAATAGGGGAAAGTGAAAAATGTTAGAAATTAGGAGATGGACTATGGGATTGAGTTGAGTTAACATTAAGAGAAGAAGGATTTAAACTTTGTTCTGATGGGTTAATTGTGGCATTTTTAAGCTCATTGAGATTCTGAAAACGAGGCGCACAATTATCGCCTTGATTGGGTGTCCAAGTTTGATTATACTCTTGATGGCCTAGTGCTTTATGAGTTAAAACATCTTTGGTATAATGACTATAAGTTCCATATTCTGGAGAAACAGAATCCGGTGTTCCTGCGCCAGGTCCTTGGGTGATTAAATGACCTGATTTGTCATAAGTACATTGTTGTCCGACCTGCATTTTTCCTAAGACTGAATGTTGATAAGTCGTTGCTTCAGTAGAACGAAAAGCAGATTCAGCACCAGGATGATAAGTTTCTACGAAAAACTGTGATTGTTCAAACTTGGGTGATTGTTGTGCTTCTGTTTTAGTACAGGGACACTTATCTAAAACCTCGCGCCATCCGGGGTCTTGATTGAGTTTTTCAGCGTAAGCACGAGCTTCTTTTTGATTCATATTTTTACTTGGATTAACACCCTTATCTTATTATAAGACATTTAATAACAGAATTGATTAAATACAACAGTAAATATTAATTAATGATGAGGAGAAGGAGAGGAAGAAGTCTGAGAAGTTGGACTAGAGTTAGGGGTATTATTCGGTTGAGAAGTGGGAGTATTTGTTTTAAGGTCTTGTAAATTTTCAAAGCGAGTAGATGGGGTTTGAGAGGAAGAAGGAGAAATATGAGACGCATCTGCTCGTTTAGCAACTGGATTTCCTTTAGCATCTAAGTAATAACTTTGTTTTCCAGTCGCATTGGGGTTATGAATATGATAGTGATCTTTTCCTTTCCATCCCGGTTGTCCTTCTCTGGCTGGGTGAAAAGAAACCTTTAAGTTTCCATCGGGATGTTCGAGTTCTCTTTGTCCTAACTGCGCTTGTTTTGGATGGGTTACATCTTTCCAACCTTGTTGAACTAATTCTTGAGGATCTTTGGGTAATTGATTAGGATTGAGTTGATTTTGAGCAGGTTGAGACGAAGGAGTTTGTTGGGGATTTTGTGGTTTAGGAGAAGATATTTTTTGGGTTGATTTAGAGATAATTCGTCCGAATATTCTACCTATTAAAATAGTCATAATTGTTCCTGGAATAACTGTTGAGTAGTTGGGGGTAAAAATCTATAAGATATACCCACCTATCGGCACCCCCTTAACAAGGAGAGATCCCCCCGCCTATCGGCACCCCCCTTATCAAGGAGGGCAGGAGGGATCGAACCCAAAATCTATCTTCAATTTAATTATAACCAGCTAATTAAGGGGAATCCATTTAATATCAAACGCTAAAAAATTGAGAACAAAAACGGTTTTAATTTTCTCGGGATAATCCACAACTTCTAATAAGATTTCGATTTGTTCGTTAAGGGAATCGAGTGAAGGAGAAACCGCAATATTTAAAATGACTCCGTTACACTGTTCTCCCCATTGAATCTGATTAATATCTGGGTCACTGATGAGGTTTTTTACACCAAAAAAGTATAAGTAACCTATTATATTTTCAGGTTCAGGTAATTCAATGGTGAGAATTAATTGTTGTTCAATGGGGAAATATTGATAGTTATCTATCCCACTATCATGAAGATAAAAATGTTCTAAGAATGTTTGTATTTTCATTAGTTAAGCTGAATAAAGGTGAAATGGAGGCAAGGTAGAGGTTTTGTGGCTTTTCTGGCGAAACAGGTGCAAAATTTTGAGAGAATCGTCGTTTAAAACCTTGCGTCTTCATCGGCCCGCGTCCTGTAGGGGCGAAGCATTCGGATAGAAAATCTACGGTTTCACCGATAGGTTATTGCCCGAATGCTTCGCCCCTACTTTTTGCCGCAAACCCTAAGTAGTTAGGTGTTAAAAACTATCAGATACCCCCCCTTATTAAGGGGTAATTAAGGAGGGATTAAGGAGAAATTAAGTAAGAATAGAACTCAAAGTCTATCTTCAATTTAATTATAACCAACTACTTAACTCTCCTTTTTGCTGGGGTTTTTTAAGGTAAAAGCTTATGCTGGAGTAAGCGTTAAGACAGATTTTACCCGATTTAATTTTAGGAAAATTAAATCCTCTTGATTAAGGGGAACTTTGACCACTTGTCCCCCTTTCTTCATCTTCGATTTTCTTTCTCCACCACCAATAAAAACAAAACCAAACTATTCCAGAAATCAGGAGTAATCCTGCACTTATTACCCATATTGAAAAAGAAGCAGTGCGTCCGAAATTAACTCCACGATATTCGATGAAACTAGATTTCTCGCATTGGTTTTTCTTTTCAATATCCGATTGTTTACATTCAGTTGCTTCTGAGCTAATATTGTCTGCCGTTACGCTCGTTTTATAGAGTCTTCCTCTTTGAGGGTTAGGATGAGTATAGGTAACTTCATATTCTCCTAAAATAGCGTCTAAAAAGAGGCGTAAACTACTAGCGATTTCTTCCGAGTTTCCAGAAATAGCAAACAGTCCATTAGGGGTGGTGATTTTACTAATTTGTTCTAATCCATCAACATCAAGATATTCATTTGATGGTATTTTACCTGATGGTATTTTACCATTATCTTTTGAGGGTGGACGGTTGATTTCACTCCATTGCGAAGTTCCAAACTTTTTTTGTAATTGTTCAGCATTTAAACCATAACCTAATGTATGAATAGTGATTTGAGGATTATCCGCTAACTTTCCTTTAATTTCCTCTAATTTTGTTTTTTGTAGTTGTCTAGCTTTTTTCTCATCCCGACTATCATATTGAGTATCAAACCCATCGCTTAAAAGAATAACTGCTAAACGAGGTTTCGGTTCAATGGGTTCACTTTTTTTCTCATCAAAAGGATAAAATTTATTCTTTAATTCATCCGTTGGAGGATTTGTGAAAAATTCAACGGCTTTTCCTAATGTATGATAAATATTAGTTGCAGCACGAGGAGTTTGTTTCTGAAGATTTGTAATAGCAGCCGTTGTCTTGCTATCACTAACACTATATAACTTGTTAAGGTCTTCTAGGTTTTCAATGGGTTTATAATCAAAACCATAACCAAAAGGAATAATCGCAACATTAGTGTTTCCTCCTCTTTTTTTCGCTTCTTCAATAAAGGTAGTTAAAGCAGAAAGCGCAGCATCTAATTTTCTTTTCCCTTCAGGAACTGCATTATTACAAACTCCCTTACTGTCTAAATCGGTTGAACAGTTCATGCTTCCACTCATATCTAAAAGAACTAAGATATAAGCAGGAGGGGGTTCAGCTTCTAGGGGGTTTTTAAACTTAAAAGGTATATCAGAATAACCTTTATCAGTATCAGAAGGTGCAACTAACTTATCGTTAGTCATATCTGTTACTTGTAATTTAAAATCTTTCTTTTTGAGATCCATAATAGGAATGGTTTTCTCTTTCCCATATTTATCTTTTACCTTGTCGGTTACTTTAAGGCGTAAAGTGACTTTATTTTGTTCTTCTCGATAGCTAATAATGTCTGTTGTTTTTGCTTGAACCATATCAGAAATTAATAAAATTCCAGACGTAACAATCATTAAACTGGTAAAATCAATCAACTTTCGGGACAGGGTAGTAATTTTAAACATTGTTGTCTCAATCCTTAGTTAGTAGATAGTAATTCGATGCTCTGTTCATGGGGGGTTATGCTATCAAGAAATTAACTTCTAAGTAGGGAGGTACAATCATTTGTAGGATGGGTTAGCGGTAGCGTAACCCATGCGGGCGTTGGGTTTCATACTTCAACCCAACCTACGTTCATCTTATATTTAATTCCACCCACCTACTTATCGAAGTGTCTCAACTGATTTAAAACAATTATAACCATTAGTTACCGAGGCTTTTTATTGATGTCTGAAGACTCAATCAGGTTAACTATAACAGTAGGTTAAGCATCGGGATCTAGGAAGCGGTTATAATAAACAAATCGGTACATTTTAGGTTGATAATCATCTGTTCCATTGGTGATAAAAGTGATTAGGGTATTATGTTTTAGGCTAATTTCTCTTTTGACAGGAATAGGATTACCATTACGTTGAATTTGAATATTCCCAGAACTTTTAGGATTGGGAATCAGTGTTGCATCTTGTTTAGTAACAAGAATTTCCCCCAGATAAGGTTCTGTATCAGGAAGATAAATATCAGAGCCAATTATCTCATCATTTGAGATTTTTTTAAAATCAATTCCTCCAATGGTAATCTTGATAGACGATTTTTCTGGTAACTCAATAGATAACCCTTCTTCGATTCTATTACCATATTCATCTGAGACAAAACGAAGGTCAAGATTCTCTTTAGCTTTCCCTGAAATAACGGGAATCGATCCCTCATAATCATAATAAACAAAGCGATATTTTTGATTATTGTTTTCAAAAACAATTAAATCATTGTGTTTAACAGACACGGGAGCAGCACTGTTTAAAGAAATACCTTTAATCTCAAATTGATGAAACATATCTTTTTTGGGGAAGAATTCTGTTCCTTCATTAGTAACTAAAAAATGACCAATATAGAGAGGTAATCCCTCAATATAAATATCTGAACCAATTTGTTGACCATTTTGTTTTCTCGGTTCACTCCCTCCTAATTTAATGGTTTTACCCTCTTTAATTCTATCTTTAGGAAAAGGAATTAACACAGACTGATTATCTGGCTTAACCCATAAAATATTAAACCCTTTTTTCAGAATTTGATCTGGAACGTAATTATCAATTGGTTCAGGAGGAGCATTAGTATCTTGTTGATATTCCCTATATTCAAAGCCTTTTCCAGCCCTTAAAGCTGTGTGAAAACTAGGAGAAGTGGTGAAAGTTAAAACCCCTCCTAAAAGACCACCTAAAATGCAAAAGCCTAAGGGATCTTCTATTTGCTGAAATAAGTCTGTCACCTGATTAGATGAGCCTCTTACTACTTCAAATATTATAGCTGCAGCAAGACCAGCTATCACAGCAAAAATGGGACTTAAAATCAGTCGTTTTCGGTAACGTTTTTTATCCCCTGCGGAGGTACTAAAAAAAGGCCATACTAACCCTTCAATTAATCCCACTATTCCCCCTAAAAATAACCATCCTAAGACTCTAATCGGTTTTTCATCTAACTTGAATTGAGGCAGATAAAATAGTTGTAAGAGGAGAGCGATCGCTAATCCTACCCCAAAACCAATGGGAATCGCTCGAAAAAGAAGAGCTTTCTTAGAGCGTTTGAGATTACGAGAGAAACGAGTTGGATTTGTGATAAAAAGCTCATTGAGAACCATTCCCACCGCTAAACAAACCGAAACCAACGGAAAAACGATAATTTCTTCCCACTGTCTCACTTGACTGATGACTCCAACCACTGGAAGATCACTGATCCCTTCTAAGAGGATAAAGGCCAATTGGCTCAAAAACCAGCCCAACAGGGCAGAAATCATACCAGCGCAAAAGCAAAGGATGGGTCTTAGGATGATTAACATAGGGGTAGGATGGGTAACTCCTCAAGGGATGGTCAGGATTCTTCTATAAGGTATATCGTAGCGGGGGGATAGATTTATGCAGAGTTTTTTGACATTGAGCAAAATTAGGATTAATTGGATGATAATTCTTGGTTATACTCGAAAATAAGCTTTAATACTAAATCCGGTTATTAAAGACTGATTATTTATCTCTCCTGTTGCCTTTTGCATGAGTGCCTGTCCTGATATGTAGCCTATACCCAGCGGATTTAGTATAATTGCGCCATTTTCGACGTACACTTCGGCCGCCGTCAGTAATTACTATATAATCACCCTGGAGGGAAAACGAGTTTTGTAAAGTTTTGTAACAATTTAGGTCAAGATGGCATAAGAGGTCAGGGGTGGATCGATAGAGAAATATACGCTATCACTATATAAGGAGGAACCCTAGCTATGACTCAGTTAAGACAAGGAGGTGATTAATTTTGGGAGGAGTGATCTATATTGGCGATCGCCGAGCGGGAAAAACCCATTTAGCGATGGAGTTAGTTAATCCTAATCATCAATTTGTCATGGTGGACTCTGTAGCGTATCAAAAAATTCCTAAAGGGGATAAAGGAATGGCAACTCTTGATGACAAAAGCATTCATGATCGCTATTTTGAGGTTAAAGTTCATCTTCCCAATGGAGAAAAAACCATTATGACCAATTGGTTAGATACCCCGGGAGAAATTTGGCGACCCAGTTGGCAGTCTCAAAATCCCAATGAATGGCAAAATTTTATTGACCATCTTCAAGATGCGGAAGGAATTTTATTAATTCTTGCACCTTATCGAGAAATTCTTGATCCTCATCTTCCTGAATACCATGAATTTGTCACCCGAAAACAGTGGATCAATCGTTTTGACCGATGGGTTAAATTTTTTAAACAATATTGCTCACGGATTGAACATTTACTATTATGTTTAAATAAAGCAGACTTATTCTGTGGCAACCTGAAAGAAGAGTCCCAAAAACTCGCCTATGACCCCCATTATCAACGGATGACTTGGGAACAAAAAGATAGGTATGTTTATCATCGCTATTTTAACCCGATTCATTCTTATATCAATGAGTTAAATAGGAATATAGATGACTTATCTATCAGGTGTTTTATCACCACCATTGACAATCGAGAATTACTAGAACTTCCTTGGATTTACTTAGGAAGTTATTTAGCTAAATAACACTATTAATTTTTAGGAGAATCTATTATGAATGGCGGTAACATTGCGATTGTCGGCCCAAGAAAATCGGGGAAAACAACCTATTTAGCGGGTCTAGCTTATCATAGTCATCACGAGGATCAACAAGGCATTAGATATACTATAACCATCCAAAATGAAGACACCAGAAATTTAAAAGAAGACGCTGAACGAATTCTGTTACCGCAAAAAGATTTTAAAGGAACAAAAAAAAGAGATAAGACAGTGTTTCAGCTTCCTTATTTTAGTTTTTTTATTGATTATAAGCCCAGTCGCTTTAAAGCTAGTCAAAGAATCACAATTGCCACCAGAGATTACTCAGGAGAGCTTTTTGATGATTTGGAAAAATCTAGTTTTTTAAGTAATGAAGACGAAGAATTTGTTAAGGATTTTTTTACTAATAAAATTGGGTGTATTGTGTTGTTAACAAGTTGGGAGTTAGGAGCGGATAACAAATATCATAATATGTTAAAGAATTTTTTAGAAATTATGGATAGAAACAATGTCGATAGTAATTATAAAATAGCGGTAGTAATGACTAAATGTGAAAGGGGAGAAATTTGGACAGGAAGATTTGAACCTGAACGAGATTTATTCGACGTACATCTCAAAAAAACCAAAGATTTGTTAAGACAAAAATTAGAGCCTAATACCCTTAAGTTTTTTGCTCTATCTACTTTTGGAATCTTATCACAGACCGATCCTCGTCCTAATCGATTAGACCGAATTGTCAAAGGAGAACCAGCTTCTGTTTTAAGGCAACCTGAAGGCTGGAAACCCTATAATTTAATTGAACCGCTTTTATGGATTGCTCAAACTTCTAAATCAACAACAAAATGAACTCCTTAACATGGCTAAAACAAAAGGTTAATTCTCAGACTTCGGATCTGACTGTTGAAAGTGCGGATATTCGGGTTATTGGCGACCGCCGTTCAGGAAAAACGGTTTATATGGCCTCTCTCGCTTATTGGCCAAATGCAAATCCTAATAGTCCAGTTCAAACCGTTACTCCCATTGGGGATTTACTAGCCAGTCAAGAATTAATCAAATATGCTCAAGATGTTTTAGAGCAAGGATTAGAATTAAAAGGAACGCCATTAAAGCCTAATGTTGTGGAAGTTAAAGACTACGGTTTACAGATATTGCTAAAAGATCGGTTTAAACTCTCAAAACTTGGCTCTCCATCGGTAAAGTTAACCGTAAATTGTAAAGATTATGGCGGAGAATTTTTTCAAGATTTAATCAGGAAATCTAATAATTCTTTACTAATGGATTATTTAGATGATTGTATTAGATCAACGGGTATTTTATTCTTAGTAGATGGGACAGCTTATGCCAAAGATCAGGAATATGCTAACAGTTTAGAACTTTTTTTTGCAGCTTTGGATCAAGCCGATTTACAGCATAAACAGAGAAGAATCGCCTTATCTATCAGTAAATGCGAATTGTCTCAATTATGGACAGGACGACATAATCCTAGGGTGTTAATGGATAGTCTTTTTCCGAAGATGATGGGAAAATTAGAAACGTGGCAAAGTCGAAAATTAGGTTTTGTTGACTATTTTGCCCTTTCATCTTTTGGTACACTAGGAAAAGAATATCCTCAACCGAATACCATTTTAAAACAACGAGATAGAGGAGGAACAACTTCAGTTATTAAAGAACCGAGAAAGTGGCGACCGTTTGGTTTAGTTTCACCGATTTATTGGCTCTGTACAGGTCAACGTCATAAAGCATTAGATGAGGATTAAAACCATGAGTATTATTGACATTCACGAGTTCAGCACAGGAATTAATGTTCAAGGAACACCTGATAATTGGTGGTCTGTGGGTTTTTCAGGGGGATATATGAATTCAACTCTCACTTCTATTCCTAAAGCTGTTCAACAAGACATTGCGGCTGATTTATTTTACCTGTCAGAATTTGCCGTCCAAAAAGAACCAGCAATCATTGGTCGAGAGGTTAAATTAGGTCAAGAGGAATGGTCAGTTTTAGCTGTTATTACCCATGCAAATGATGAGAGTGACAGAGGAATTTCTGTCTTCCGTTATTTTTTAACACAAGGATTGGGAAAACTTAATGATTTATTAGATTGGTATCGTTTAGTTGTTAAAAGACCTTGTTTTGATCCGTTTGACAAAAAAACAGTGGGAAATAAACACAGCTATGATACTATTCAGAGTGAAAACACAAATCTTTTACATCTCCTTGATAATCCCGAAGAACTGAGCAAAAATATTCTTGTTCACTCAACAACTACCACAAAAACAGGAAAAAGGATTCCCATTAAAGCGATTCACCAATTAGCTGAAAAAAAAGCCAAAGAATTAAAGCAATTAGTCTCGTGGGCCTATGATGTAGAAGGGTTGAAAAAAACTCATGATTTTCTCATTATTTATCCTGCTGCGGCAACAACTCCTCCTGCATTACCACCTAGTAACAGTAATCCTGATCTAGTTGCTAATCTTTCAAATACAAATGCTCCTAATGGTGTCCATCAATCTGTAACACCACCAAGTTCTCCTGTTACTCCTCCTCATAGTCCCTGTCTCTCCGATGCTGATAGATACTTACAAGAATCCCTTAGTAAAAAGGATGCACCTCCTCCCAGAGTAGAAGGACAAGAAGAAATCTCCAATATTATTAGAAGTTGGATTAATAACAATCCTCCTACTTTAAAGGATGTTCAAACTATCGAGAATGCCTTTAAAGATACAACATTGTATGATGATCAATTTTGGACTAAATCTATTTTAGAGCCACTTGATCTTAAGGGTGCAATGGATGATAAAAACTATCCCCCTATTTATGTTTATCTTTATCTCTTATATGGATTAATTATTCCTGAGAAACTTCCAGATTTTCTAAGATGGATTGAAAAAGTACCTAAAAAACAAAAGAAAATCGTTTATGGATGGATTGAAAAACTCAGTTCAGGAATTGAATCACAATTAAATAGTATTTTTCCCAATGGCTACACAGAAAAGGCAATTTTAAAAAGAGTAAAAGAAGGCGTTGGAGTCTTAATTGATCAAAATAATCCTTCAAAGGATTTGAAATCGCTAATTTTTAAAAGAGTAAAAGAAGGCGTTAGAGTCTTAATTGGTCAAAATAATCCTTCAGGAGATTTACAATCGACACTTTTGCCTGATGAGCTAAAAAAACTATATTCTTTGCTCAGTCAGTTAAGCACACTTGAACCCAATCCTCTTAATTTTAATCGCTCTGAAACAAGTAGAGTGAGAAAATGGTTTTTAACTGAAGCACAAGGATTATGGCCTTCATGTTACGAACAATACCTTGCCCTTGTTCGGGAGGATGGAGAAACTTTTAAACAGAACCTGTGGCAAGATATTAAACAGATTGCCAGAAATTATAAAACTGCTAAAGCAAAGTTAGATGAAGATATCAAACAGAAAACGGGTTCTAGTAATTCTATGACTTCCCCAGTAGATATAAAAAATGCTTTAAAAGAAAGAAGTTATGAGCTTACCTATGCTTCTGAAAATTTAACCGTTCTTAATCAAAAAGACTTGCAAGACATAAAAGATTATTTTATTAATTTAATCTGGTATGATGGTGTAAAAAGTGAGTCTCTATCGTTATATGAGAGTAACAAACCGTTATTGAAGGATTTAGCCAAGGTATTTGGGGCAATGATCAAGTACAAAGAAGATCACAAAATCAATACAGATACTAACAATGATTATACTCCACTAGCGGTTATTACTCAAATCTTAGAACATGATGTTCCTACTGATTTATGGAAAAAGTGTGGTTTTATAGTCAATTTAGGAAAAAAAGAAAAAGACAAAATAGCGTTAACTCCTCAAAATGTTGATGTTACCATTATTTCTCTTAAAAGAAAACCCCTTTGGTTTGAACCTTTTATCCCATATATTATCCCTTTATTAATAACCCTTTTATTACTATTACAAGGGGCTTCACTGGTTTTTATCTTCGCTTTAAAGCAGCAAATAGAATCTGCAAATCAGGAACTACAATTAATGACTGAATTAACTCTACCAGATGGGTTGGACAAAATAGTTAATGATCTGGCTCAGGATCAAAAGATTGATAAAACAAAAAGTAAAAAGGCAATTATTAAACTTTTTAAGTTACAAAAAAGCTTATCTAAGCAAAAAGAAATAAACTGGAAACAGTTAATTGAAGATTATCAAACAGGAAAAAAAATAAAACCAACAGGTATTGTAGGAATAAAATCAGATAGTCAGACTAGAGAGGCTATAATCAAGGATATTAAAGTAAGTCTAGGGCTATCAACTCCTTCCTCTCCATCGCCTTCTCTATCACCTTCTGTATCTCCATCCCCCTCTGTATCCCCATCACCCACTGTAGATACGAATTGGCAAACTAATGTCAAATCCTTAAACGCTATAGTTGAAGATAACGCTCATGATGATTCAGAAAAAGGAAAAAGAAAAGGGCTTATTGTTAAAATCTTAGATTTTCCAAAAGATACTCCTTATGAGGATATAATCAAACAGGAAAACTCCCAACAGTTAAAAGAAAAAATTAAAGCTTTTCAGAAACAACAGTTTCATGAATGGAACACTTATGATGGTCTGATATCAGAAGGTGGTGATACATATAAAAAACTCAATTCACTGGTATCTTCGAGACCATCTAATCCCCCATCATCTCAACCTGAAATAGATGGTCCAGGTCCCTAAGTGGGTGTTGTGCTATCCTCTTATGAAAAACTAGATATACTGTAGGGACGCAAGTGTTGTGCGTCCTATCAATTAGCGTTTGATTGAGGAAAATTAAAGTCTATCTGCACTTAATCTTATTATCAATTAGACGGGAGAAAATCAATTCAAATTCGGTATTCAGCAAAAAGAACCATCAAAGTTATATATGATATTTCCCAATCTCATGAGGTACAGTCAATTGATTAAAAAGTTAATTATGTATAGCTTTTACTTCCGACTTCCCACCTCATAATTCTGACTTCTGCTATAATAATTTTAACTATCTTCAAATAGCTTAATCTTATGACTTCCTATCAAACTCAGATAACCCTTGATAACTCTCAGCAAATCCTTCTCTCTAATTTACCCTTCAAAGAAGGAACAAAGCTGAACATTAATATTGAGGTTGTTGAAGAAGATATAGCTGGATCTTCTTCCGATTTTGAAACGCTTTTAGAAAATACTCAAGGAATATGGACAAAAGGAGATGGGTTAGAATATCAACAGAAAATTCGAGAGGAATGGTCATGAAAAAACTGATAGATTCTTGTATTCTGATTGACCATTTTAACGGAGTTTCAGCAGCAACCAGCTATCTTAAAAAACATAAAAACGATGCTTCTATTTCTATCATTACTAAAGCAGAAGTCTTGATTGGATTTGAGGATGAAACCACCTTTCATCAAGCTCAACAAATTTTATCCTACTTTCACCTAATAGAATTAGATCAAACTACCATCGATTTAGTTATCCAACTTCGTCGTGAACAAATCAGGAAAAAGTTGAACAAACTCCCCCATCAAAAGATCATACAATGGAAATTACCCGACGCAATTCAAGCAGCGATCACCCTTCATTATAACCTTAAATTAGTCACTCACAATACTAAAGATTTCGACTTAACTCAACATCCCTTTGTTGAAGTTCCCTATACAGTTTAACCTAGTTTTTAGGATAGTAAAGTATCGTTCTAACATTAACTCATTTTGTGTCATGACTTGATCCTCATTAACTTTCTTTAGTCTGTCCCATTTATCGAAGTTAAATGCGATCTCTGATCCAGCTTCGCCTAAATTTTATCTCAACTATAATAAAATTGTATTATTTAACCGCTCCCCTGCATAACTTCCCCCCTATCCTACGATAAAAGAATGGATAGAGACTCATTTTAGTGCGATCGCTATTATTAGTACATAAACACTAAGCAATAATCCTTACTTTTGACAAAAAATCATGAGTATTATTGAGATTCACGAATTTAGTACAGGAGTTAAAGTACAATCTTCACAAGTTGGTACACAAGTTTTGTGGTGGGTGGAAGATTACACCGAAGAAGACTTTATGAATTGTACCTTAGAGCCGATTCCCGATGTGGTTTATCAAGCCATTGATGAGGAATTATTAAAAATTCCTTGCTTTCCTAAAAGTTTAAACCCTCAAAAATTTGTTATAATCGGTCGAGAAGTTAAAAATAAAAAAGAGGCTTGGTCAATCATTGCTGTTATTAGTAAAGGGAAAGATCGCAACAGAGAAGAAGTATTATTATATCGTTATTTTATAGCGCAAGGATTAGGAAAATTAACGGATTTATTGGCATGGTTTAATACTAATAACAAGCCAACTTTCGACCCTTTTGATCAAAAATATATCGGACAACCCCACTTGTATGATGATTCTAATACCCGTCATAATGATGCTTTAACACGGGAGCAATTTAAACCATTATTAGAAGAAAAAAATCCTTGTTTAGTGATTCCTCATGATCTAACCTGTACGGTTATTATGATCAATCAACTGGCAGAAAGAAGAAAAAATAAAAACAAATTAACCGCCTGGGCTTATCAGATTGAAGAAATTTATAAACCCCAAACCTTTCAAGCGATTTATCCTCTAAACTCTGATGCTGAAAATTATCTTAGGAAAAAAGTTTCTCAAAAGTTTAAACCCAAACTTTTTAATAATTTATTAGGTTTTATTAGTAAATTTTATCAACTAATGACCCATCCTATTAAAGTACCGCTTCTTCTTTGTGTGGGTATCTTTTTCGTTGGTGGAACTCTGATTTCTTTCCCAGCTTGTTTTGTTTTATTTGCGGGTTTTTCCTGGTCTATTGTATTTATTATTGGCATCTTAATCATGTTTTCGCTAGGCTTTTACTTAGGAGGTAGTTCCTAAATAAAATAAGAGATATTGTCAACTTTATTCCCTTGCAAAACTAAACCTCTTGCACAATTAATTTTTGATGGTTCAAAAACGGCAAAAATAAGGATTAAATGGCATAAAATCTGTCAAGAGATCATGGAATTGATTATTATTCATTCTTAATTCTCCTGACTACTGACTACTGACTACTGGCTACTTACTCCTAACAACAATTTTTGATTTTTACAAGAGGTCTATTAATAATCCGCCAAAAGTGAGAGCATAAAAACGGATGTGGTGTCATAATGTGTTGTTTTCCTGATTGTCTGAAGATTGAACGCGAAAGGGAGGCGCGACATAATCGGAAGGTAAATAATTTTCGGGAATGGTTGTTGTATTTCCATCTCGTAGGGAGGTGTAACTGGGAGAGAGAATCTCAATCCCAGCTTCATTACACTTGTCTTGAATATTTTGATGGAGTTCTGAATAAATTATTACCATCAAATTGGGTTGGTTAGTGTAAGCGTTTAATTGATAACTGATGTAAAAATTATCTAGGCTAGTTTGCAGGACAAAAGGTGCGGGTTCTTTGAGAATATGCTCAGTTTCTAGAGCAGCTTCAATTAAGGTTGTGTGGGCTTTTCGCCAGGGCAGATCATACCCTAGGGTAATCGTTGTCTGAATAATTAGATTTCTGTTTAATTCCCGCGAGGAGATACTAAAGTTAATCACATTACTACTTAATAAAGATGAGTTAGGAATAGTGATGATTTTATTAGTGGGAGTGCAAATGCGAATAACTAGGAAGTTTTTTTCAATTAGATCGCCAATTACATCTCCTATTTGAATGTGATCTCCGATGCGAAAAGCACGGGTATAAATAAGAATAATTCCCCCAATAACATTGGCGATCGCTGAAGTTGAACCAAGGGATAAAAGAAGACCGAGAAAAACAGAAATGCCTTGAAAAGCTGGAGAATTAAAACCGGGCAAGTAGGGAAAAGCCACTATTGCTGCTATGGCAATAATTATGACTAATAGGATATTGTAAGTAGGTTTAGCCCAATCAGTATAAAAACCCGGAATAATCAGATTTCCTCTTTCTATTGCCGTAAAAAAGGGCTTGATCAGCCGGATTAAGTAGTAAGTTATAAAAATGATTATGGCAATAACAAAGGCATTGGGAAGATATTTGCCAATGGAGTATAAAACCAGTTCTAATGATTGAGAAAAATAACCTAAAATACTGTCGCCAAAAACTCTTGTCCAGGGAAATAAACGAAGTACAAATGTAGCATAATTAAATAGTAATAAAAACAGAACAAAGAAGCGAATTATGCGAAGAACTCGCAACCAAAAGAAGCTGATTTTAGAGGAAGATATGATCTCAACATTCCCGATTTGAATGCCCGGTGTCAAGGATTCAATCAAACGTCTAATGAAGGGAAATAGTTTTCCTGAAATTTTGATAACTGCAAAGCTAATAATCAAGAAAGCAAAGGTGGCTATAACCGTATAAATGATGTTCTTAAGTAGTTGTTCTGGTTTTCGATCTTGGCGATATTGAGTGATAGCGACCTGAATTTTTTGTAAAGCTTGTTGAGCTAAAACCTTCGGCGTTGAACGATAGGCTTTTGCATCTTGCTCCGTCACCGTTAGAATTACTTCTTGATCTACACTTAAATACAGTGAGTTATCATCAGGAATCTTCTCAATTGTCAGGTTCTCCACAGGAATAGAATCATTTTGAGCAATTCTTTCAATTCTCCGGGTAATAGTGTTAGCTCTCTCCTCCGCCGAAAATGAAGAAACTCCCCGCCGGATAAAAAAGAGGGGTTTTCCATCTAACATAACTGGAAAGCCGTCAATTTTATTTTCCGGTTGTGTCGGATTTTGAGCTATTCCCAAAAGAGGGGAGCTTAGAGTCAGTAGTAAAACTACGATAAATATTACCAAAGTATGCCCAGTTTTTTTCATCCATCTTCTAGCTCTAGATGGTATAGTTGGCATTAAAGATATTTGATTCATATCGAAAAATGGTACAAATTGCATAGGATTAAGTCAGATTTTTATCTGTGTAGTAGGGTAAGGTTCAGCCATTACTGTCTTCGATAAGATACAGGTGTACTAAACTAAGACAGGAGGGAAGTTTTCACATCTGAAAGCTATTCTTGCAACATTTCGGGAATCATTAAATAACTACCTCCTAAAAACAAAAGTGAACCCGATAAAAAGGAGAAATTTGTTCCCCATTCCTGACAGCAAATAATTGTTCCTTGTCCGAAAAAGCCGAAAATACTGCCACTCAAAAAGCCAAGAGAACCGCCTAAATTTAACACCACGATCCACCATTCTATTTCGTTAAAATGCCAAGACCAATAACTATGAGAAACTTCGACAACAGCCAAATAACTAGCGGTGCAGAAATGAAGGGAAGCAAGGGTACTAGGAATCCAAATTAACAGATCATCACTCTGCCAACTTAAACCCTGTACCATGGCAAAAAAACAATTAATATTGAATAGACAAGCTCCGATAAATTGAATAAAAGTTCCCCAATATTCAAGGCGATCGGGTTGCCAAGCAAACCATTTAATTTTAATTAGTTTGGGGACGGGATGGGAGACAGTACCGATTTTTTCCTCCAGTATTTCTGCATCCCGAATCAGAGTAACATCTAGATTTAAATTAATAGCTTCTAAAAAGGCGGCATAGGAACCAAAAGTAAAACAAACTGAACCGATAAAATTAATGACAGAAATTCTCTCTAAGCGGGGATGGGGGAACATCATCGGAATTGCCCCGACGACGAATAAAATTGAACCAAGAGTAAAAATAAAACCGATCCACCAGGTTAAATTATCTAATTGCCAAGTCCAGTATTTAAACGGCTTTAACTTAGAAGAAATTAAGTCAGAAGTGCTAGATTTAATTTCACTGCTATGGCGTTTACGAAAGCGCCGGGATGACCAAATATGAAAATTTCCTTGGGCAGTTCGGTGAATAATTCGTGTGGAAAAATTGGCAACACCAAAACTTTGTAAGGGTTGCCAATTTTTGGGAAATTTAAGCGAGTTTTTCCTCAACATCTGTTAGTGATGGAAATGGGAACCAGATAATTTTGACTGATAATTAGACTGAGATTTAAAGAAGGCGATCGCTGAATGAATATCCCGCAACAACAGAGCCGCCATGTCGCGACTAAATCCCTCCTTGATCACCACGCGCTGCACGGTTAAATCTTGGCGATTTTTCGGCATTGTATAGGCAGGAACTAACCAACCCCGCTCGCGCAATTTATCAGCTAAATCGAATAAACTATAATTAGCTTGATCGCTAATTGTCTCCTTTAATTTCCAAGCAAAAACCGGAATAGTGCTGCCATCGGTAATTAATTCAAACGGTCCGATCTTAGCGATTTCCCCCGATAAATACAAGGCCGTATCTCGACAGGCTTGATGAATTTGTCGATAACCCTCCTTACCCAGTCGTAAAAAATTATAGTATTGAGCGACTACTTGATTACCAGGACGAGAAAAATTCAGAGCAAAATTAGGCAGATCACCGCCTAAATAATTACAATGAAAGATTAATTCTTCTGGTAATTCTTGCCGATCTCGCCAGATAATCCAACCAACACCGGGATAGACTAAACCGTATTTATGCCCAGAAGCATTAATCGATTTAACCCATTTGAGGCGAAAATCCCAGACTAAATCGGGATCGAGAAAAGGGGCAATAAAACCACCACTAGCACCATCGACGTGCAGGGGAACTTGCCAGCCGGTTTCTCTGTTCAATTTTTCCAGGGCATCATTAATTTCTTGGACGGGTTCGTAACTACCATCAAAGGTACTACCCATAATGGCAATTACCCCGATCGTATTCTCATCAATTAGTTTAATTGCTTCCGTCGCATTGAGATGAAAACGATTCCCTTCCATCGGCACAAAACGCGGTTCTACCTCCCAATAACGACAGAATTTTTCCCAACAAACCTGCACATTAATGCCCATGACTAAATTAGGTTTGTCGGTGGGTTTACCCTCTTTTTGTCGGCGTTTGCGCCACTGCCATTTTAAAGCCATGCCTCCCAACATCGCCGCTTCACTGGAACCAATGGTAGAACAACCGGTTGCCGCTTCGTTTTCGGGAGCATTCCAGAGTCTAGCGATCATATTCACACAACGCAGTTCAATTTCGGCGGTTTGTGGGTATTCATCCTTGTCGATCATGTTTTTATCGAAGGTTTCCGCCATTAATTGTTTGGCTTCCGGTTCCATCCAAGTGGTGACAAAAGTAGCCAGATTCAGGCGGGAATTACCATCAAGGGCGAGTTCATCGCGGATTAAATTGTACGCCGCCGCCGGCGGCATTTCCCCCTCGGGAATCTCGTATTTAGGTACAGCGGAAGTCAGGGCGCGGGAAGCATAGGTGGGGGTAATTAGTGCTTCTTCCGGACTGAGGCGATCGAGATTAATTTTCTGATGAACCATGACTTCCTTAATAAAATATCTTTTTTGCTTAGAGTAAATTACCGATCATGCCAAAAATAATAGCAATAATCGAGACGGATAAAAAATAGGAAAGCATCCCGTGGGTTGCTACCAGCCGCCGCATTGCCGTACTATTAATACTTGTATCAGAGGTTTGATAACAAGCCGCCATACAAAAACCTTGATAGAGAAATTCCGTCCAATTAGGTTGATCGCAATCGGGAAAAACTAGGCCTTTACCATCGTGATAGTAGCGTACTGCATATTCTTGGCTGTAGATCAATTGTATGGCTAACCAAGCACTAATAATACCCAGAAAACCACAGGCAAAATGAACGATGGCGTGTTCGGAAGCGATCAGATAAATTAATAGTCCGAAACTGCCGATCGTATAAAATAGGGATTCCAGAAATGCCCCCCGATGATTGGGAGGTTTTAATAGTTCTAGCTGCCAGGGGGCAAGGCAAGAAATTCTGTAAGCTAGTAACATAATTGCCACTATCAAAGCGAAAAGAAAAGCTAAAACCAGTCGCAGAGTAATAGTCACCGGCAGCATTAAGACCATCAGAGCGACAATTATTTGACAGAGCCAGCGAATTTGAGTATAGCTGGGTTTTCTAGCGTTTTTTTTGACCATAGATCAAAGCAGAATTATCCCTAACTATTCTCTCATAAAAATCTGCGGGGTAAATTAGGCGAGCGCTGCTTGTAATTCCGGGCAACTGTACCAACTCCAAGGCCCGTCTAAAACTGGTTTGATATTCAGTTCTTCACGCCATTGATCTAAGGGTTTTTCTAATCCTTCTTCCCACTTGATTGGGAATAGAGGTTGGGCCTGGCGACCGATGGTAATTCCCCGAGAAATTAAATCGAATTTGTAACCGAGAGTTTTATTTAAATCGGCATCACTTTCTACCTGACTTAACAGAGTATCACTGGTAAAAAAAGTCATCAGTAAAGAGAGGATATCGATGAGGAGAAAAGTAGGATAACGAGTTTGAGCGACCGTGACAGAAATTACTCCCAATTCTCCAAGAGTATCTAAACTAAACCCGGTGAGAATGTGATGGATATCGTGGGTTTTATCAATGCGAAAACCAATATAGTCGGCATCGGAATCAAATTGCTCGCGTTGGGGATAAAATTGCGGATCATAGCCCAAAGTGTGCATAATTGTGCCGTAAGTCCAACCGAGAGAACCTTTCGGCATTTTTAACATTGCTTCGAGATCGTAGGGTTTGCCGATGTATCTTTCTTGCACTAATTGAGCGGAAGCTGGTTCTTGCAGAACTGCTTTTACACATAACTCCATCGGGCGACTATTGACCAATCGGCGCTCGATTTCCCAGACATTAGCCGTTTCTTGGCCCGCACCAGCCGCTAGATCGACAAATTCCAGAAATCGATGCAAATTTTCGGGTGTGGCTAATTGATTGATGTATCTGTAACTCATGGAATTCTCCTCATCGGTAGATAAATTTACAGGCGGTTTAGAACAATTGTATTAATAGCGCAGGGGGCCACCGTAACCACCGTATAAACCGACCCCGCGGGTCCCGGCCCCCACCCCGTAAAAGCCAGGACCGACACCACCACCAACACCAATCCAATCGATAAATAGGGAAGTTGCCCCGCCGGCCTTGGGTAGAGTCCCTTCGATTAGCTTGTAGCTATAAATCAAGTCCTTGCCATCGATGACGGGATTGCTAATCTCGACGACAATTATAGTATTGTCTTGACGGCCAGGTTCATAGACCGAGAGGGTAGCATTGGGGGGATCGTTGGCAAAATTATCTTTTCCCGCCCTGGCTGTCCACTCGTCCATGTAGGCGGCCATGGTCAGATTACCAGCAATCCGGTTTGGGCGATCGGAAAAGTATAATGTCTGTTTGTTGACGTTCACCAGGCGAATTGTTTTTGCGACGGGATCTACCTTAAGATCTTCTGCCGTTTGCACGAACATTAACTGCACTTTTTCTTGAGCAGGAGTAGTCTGGGCTACAGAAATATTGGGCATCCCCCAGCTATTGATTGCCATGGCCGCTACTCCCAGAAAAAGTGTATAACGAAAACGCTTCAGGGATTTGGTCAATTGCTCAGAATTTCTCATGATTGCTCTCCTTAATACCCAGTTTAAATATACAACAGCTTATTTGATATTTCCAGTAATTTTCTTAGCTAACTATTTAGACTAATTAGCAATTGGCTATGATGGTAGTTTCGGAACGATCTGATCGACAAAAATATTAACCAAACCTGTCACCATAAATTGTACTCCGATCGCCGCTACAAATAGGCCCATAACTCGCTGAGTAATACTCAAGCCAATATCTCCTAAAAGTCTTTGTAACCATTGGCCAGCCGCGAGGATGAGAAAGACTAAAAAACTGACTAAAATTGTCATCAAAATCAGTTCAATGCCCGTACCACTACCTAGCCTTGATTCGGCTTCACTGGCATAAAGAATAACGTTAGCAATAACCCCAAGACCCACTAATAAAGGCATAGCCATAGGAATAACAATCTGCCGATAAACTGACTTAGCTTCGCTGAGATAATCCCCGCCTTGCTCATTAATTAAAAGCTCTTTTGTCCCTGCCCCAGAACCGTTAACAATGTTGATACCGATAATCAACAAAAGCACGCCACCAGCTAGGCGAAAAGAGTCTAAGGTGACGCCAAAGAATTTTAGCATTGCCGTTCCGATAAACATAAAAATCAATAACAAACACAAGACAGTTAACGAGACAAATAGAGCCACGAGTCGTTGTACTTCTTTACGTTCGCGAGCGGTGTAACTAATAAAAATCGGCAGCATTCCCAGAGGATTTAAGAGGGCGAATAAAGTGATGGCAAAGTTTCTCAAAAAAGACCATTCCATAGGACAAAGTTGCTAATTTAAGCTCAATTTTTTTGCTTTTAACCGAGGGATAGTCTAGATAAAGCTACCAGTATCGCAAGTCCCCTTTTCTACTGCCTGGCCATGATAATTTTCAGACGTTCCTCCGGGTCGATCAGGTGGTCATGATTGTCCGTACCCAGATCCAATTGAACCCAGCCGATCTTGCCGGTGAAACGACTGGTTTTCGAGGTATATTCCGCCGCCACGGGGGTACCAGATTCGTAGCCGATATCCGTGGTTTCGTCGGCGGAGAAAATAAAAGCCTGAGTTCGTTCTACCCGACCCGTACCCACTGGTTGACCGTCGTAGTAGAGGGTGACATTTCCCCCCCGTCCTAAACCACCACCATCGTAGGCAAACTCCATCCGTACCTGATGCTTGCCAGCCGGGATCGTCTCCGTCGCCTCGGTGACAAAACTTTCAATCCCCAGCACGTTATAGACGAACTTGGCTTTTCCATCGTGGCTATAGACACTCCAACCACCGAAGCGGCCGCCTTGGGCGATAATCACCCCGTCCGCGCCTTCCGGGGGAATTTCCAGTTCCGCCGTTACCGAGAAGGATTTATTTTTGATGTTGATGACGCTATTTTCGGACAAACGCCCCATTCCGGCGAAAAATAATTGCGAGTTCCCCCCGGCGAGGGTGGGTCGCCCAGCGGTGGCGGGATCGATCCGTTCCACTTGGCGATCATCTAGGGGCAGTACATTATATTTAACCGCCTCGATCAGAAATTGTCGCTGTAGTTCGTGCAGTTTCTCTGGCATTTCCCGGCAGAGATCCCGAGCTTGCGTCCAATCCGTACTGCCGTCGTATAGTTCCCAGATATCATCGTCGAAAGGAACCATCGTCTGTCCAGTCATCACCCACGGGGTGCGGTGCTTGGTAATCGCGCTCCAACCCTTGTAATAGATGCCCCGATTGCCAAACATCTCGAAATACTGCACATCATGACGTTCGGGGGCGGCTGCGTCGTTAAAGGTATAAACCATACTCGTACCCTCGTAGGGACTTTGTAGGACACCGTTAACCATCGTCGGTTCGGGAATGCCTACCACTTCCAACACCGTCGGGGCCACATCAATAACGTGACAGAATTGGTGACGAATCCCACCTTTTTCCTGGATGAGTTTGGGGTAACGAACAATCGTACCGTTGCGGGTGCCGCCCCAGTGGGAAGCGACCTGTTTCGTCCACTTATAGGGGCTACTCATCGCCCAGGCCCAACCGACCGCGTAGTGATTATAGGAATCGGGCGCACCGAAGTCATCTAGTTTCGAGAGGAGAAATTCCGGGGTTTCCAGACCCGCTAACCCGTTAAAGTTGGCCATCTCGTTAAACGCGCCCTGAAGCGTTCCCTCGGCGGAGGCACCGTTATCACCGACGATGACGTAAATTAGCGTATCGTCGAGGATTTCTAGCTTTTCTAAGGCTTGAATCACTCGTCCCACCTGATCATCGGTATGTTCCAGAAAGGCGGCGTACACCTCCATCTGGCGCTCTAATACCGGCTTCAGGCGCTCGTCCATGTCATCCCATGGGGGAATTTCGGCGTGACGGGGGGTGAGTTCGGCATTTTGGGGAATTACGCCCAGTTCTTTCTGTCGGGCAAAGGTGATCTCACGCTGGCGATCCCAACCGTGAGCGAATTGGCCTCGATACTTGTCGATCCACTCCTTCGGGACGTGGTGGGGGGCGTGGGTTGCGCCGGGGGCGAAGTAGGCAAAGAAAGGCTTATTGGGGGCGAGAGCTTTTTGTTGACTAATCCAAGCGATCGCTCGATCGGCCAGATCCTCGGTCAGGTGATAGCCTTCCTCCGGAGTTTTCGGCGGTTCGATCGGGGTTGTTCCCTCGTACAGTGCCGGCTCCCACTGGTTATTTTCGCCACCGATAAAGCCGTAGAAATACTCGAATCCACCCCCGCCGGAGGGCCAAGCGTCAAAGGGACCGATCGGGCTGGTTTGCCAAACGGGTACTTCGTGGCACTTACCGAACTGCGCCGTGGAATAGCCGTTCAGCTTCAGGGTCAAGGCGAGGGGGGCTTTGGTGTTGGGACGAACGGAACTTTGTCCGGGGGCGGAGGTGGCGGTTTCGGTGATGTTGCCCATGCCGACCGAGTGATGATTCCTTCCAGAGAGCAAAGCCGCACGACTGGGAGAACAGAGGGCAGTGGTATGAAAACGGGTGTATTTTAACCCAGCCGCCGCTAATCGCTCGAAAGTGGGGGTATTGCAGGGACCACCGAAGGCACTGGCGGCTCCAAAACCCACGTCATCGAGCAGCACGATCAGCACGTTGGGTGCACCGGCCGGCGGTCGGATATCTCGAATCGGGGGATAGTGGGTGTCGGGATTCTTGGCGTCGTAGGTGGTTAGACCGAAGGGGGTCAAGTCGGGTATCGGTAGAATTTGGCGTTGGATCGGTTTGTCTTGGGTCATCTTGAGGGCTCCTTTTAAATTTGCGATCGAGAGGTGAAAATCGGAAAAATCGGCTATTTCATTACCTTGATCTCCCCCGGCCGCCAAGACTGGTTAAACCAAGGCTCTAGGGGACCGTAGAGTCGGAGGATAGTATTCCAGCC
Organism: Microcystis sp. LE19-84.1B; assembly: GCF_027531875.1. Lineage (NCBI taxonomy): Bacteria > Bacillati > Cyanobacteriota > Cyanophyceae > Chroococcales > Microcystaceae > Microcystis > Microcystis sp. LE19-84.1B. The sequence continues at coordinate 48,089 of NZ_JAPZSR010000116.1, forward strand.
CGTGCCAGGGACCGTCTGTATCCAGTTCTTTTCCTTACCCGCCGGAGCTTTCGGTCCGAAATAGACATCTACTGAACCGTCGGGGTTGCTGAGAAGTCCTTTCGTCTGACTGCTAACGCTGGGAAAGCGTTGATCGGTCTGGATCATCGATCGCGTCTGGTTGCTGTAAAGGATAACTGACCAGAAATCTTTAACGGGAACGTTCGGGGGTAGGTGCAGGCGATAACTCTTGCCACCGTCGAGAGGGTTTCCTTGAGCATCGCGGGCTGTCCATGCGTATTGGGAACCCCGTCCCACCATTTTCTCTTCCATTGCAGGAGTAACACCCGTCGCCATGAAGTAGTAATAGATATAGGCATCGAGGTTGAGAACACTGGGCTGGGCCTGGAACTGGTAGCCACCGATAAAAGGTAATTCCCAATGGCTGTTAGCGTAGTAGTAAGCGTTTTTGTCCCGCATATGGAAGGCGATCGCCCGGGCTGTGGCATCCCCGACAGCGGCCGCTTCGGTGAGGATTTTTTTCATCCGCGCATCCGGCGCGAAGGGCTTGCCTTTTTCAATGCCGATCGCCGCATAGTATCCTAGTCGAATCTGATCGAGGGATTCGCTCGGTTCTTCCTGCACGGCTTGATTAAGGAATTCCCAAAACCGATAATCCGCCGGGGCGACTGTGTTGAAAGGTTTGCCGGACATATCGACGAAATTTAACGGTGTTGGATTGTTGGTATCCGTCAAGGGATAGATTTTCGTGAATTTTTTCACCAACTCTACCCCCGGTTTCGGATCTCCGTTGACCAGGAAACTCCGCCAAGGAACCCAGAGATTAAAAGTCGGCGATCGCACTACGGTATATCCCGATGGCACTTCTCCCGTATACCCCGGCGGTAATAACAGGTACTTGCCCCCTTCCCCCTTATCCGGCCCAGTAATCCCCACATCGATCACCCAACGGAACCAGAGATCGTTAATCGTCCCCAATACCTTCGGGGGAACTTCCAAGACGATCGGCCCGTTTTTCAGGTCGATCCACGCCCAACTGTAAACGGTATTATCGTTGGCGGTGAGAAAGATCGATCGCGAGTCTAGCAGCTCCTCGAAAATCGGCACGACGGTATTGACGGGTCCCAAGGTGCGGATTGCGTTGCGGTTAGCAACCTGATTAACCGCCGGAATGGCCAGTAGATAGGCTTGAACGGCGCGCTGGAAATCGAGGTGATCGAATAGTTTATCGGCGGTGGCTTTGTCGGGAAAACCATCGAAGAAATTTAACCGGCCGAGACGGGTTTCTACTCTAGCGGGGGAGGCGATCCCAGGTGGTAGGGGAGTGGAGAATTGGAATCGGGGATCGGCGGGAGAACCGCTCAGGGATTGTCCGATACTCGGATAGGCGGCGATGAGCGAACTGACAGTTACGAAGACGAGAACGACCGCAACTAAGGGCGCTCGTTCGGTAAGCCGGAAAAAGCGTGCCGCTATGCGGATACCTGCGGGATCGAGTAGTTTTTTGAGGTTTCTCAACATGGTTAACCGGTTACGTTAAAAATCGCTTAGATTTCGGGACAGAAATAACGGGGAAAGGAAGCGGATTTCCAGAGATTTCTGCTTCTGCGATCGCCGAAAATCACTGGACGCTGTAACCCCGTCCCTCCATACAGGCTGTCCAGGCTTGATAGTAGGTTTGTAATCGCTGGTTTTCCTCTTGGGTCGCTTCGACTTGCGCTTGCTCGGCCTGCTGTTGTTCTTCTCGTTCTCGGAACAGTCCCGCCAAAGCCCCGACTCCCGCCCCGATCGCTGCACCTTCCCCGGTATTCCCAGCGATCGCTCCTCCGACCGTTCCTAATAAAGCGCCTGTGGCACTTGAGCGAAGCAATTGTCCCTGTTGCGAGGATTGGGCGGCAGTGGCGGGGGATATCTGATCCGGCTGACTGGGATCGACTCCGGTTTGCTGTTTTGCCCAAGAATAACAAGCGTAATGGTCTTGCTGTTGTTGTTCTTGGCTTTGTCCTTGACTGGGATAGGCGAAGGGTTCGGCCACTTGAGCCAAACTGACATCGGTATGGAAAAGAATACTTCCTAATACCATCACGCTCAGGGTTTCGATCGATCTTTTCATGAGATACTCCGATCAACTGAATCGATAATTAATTGTTAAAAACGAGAGAAAAACTCGATAAATTTAGACAGATTACCGAGAGGATTAAATCGTTCCCGAAAAGTCAAGTGATCAACTGTCCCGGGCCCGCTACCAGCAAGACAATTAACTGTTCTCCCAACCTCAACACTACTCGTTCACCTCGGAAGCGGGAACCTGTACGGAGAAGTCGCCGCACTGGAGGGTCAGTTTTCCGGGGTTGTTAAACTGATTGCCGCGCACCAATTGCGGATCCGCCGGACGCGTCTGACCGGGATTGGTATTCTGACAGATAATCGTCGTGATTTTCGGGTCTTGGTTAGGAGTGATAAAAGCCGCACCCACATAAGCTTTTAGCTGATTGCTGACGGTTGAGCGAGCGGGGATAACGTAGCTATAGGCGGCCTCGGAAGTGGTGCGAATGGCATAATCAAAGGTTTTCGGCAAAGTAACCCCGAAATCATCTTGAACATTGTCAACTTTCGCTCGAAAATTACCGTTATTCTGATAATAGGTGCGCTGTCCCTCGGTCATCTTGGCGACGGCTTGCAAAGCGGCGTTCTGATCTTGAGCGATCGAATTACCTGTTTGACTTAGAGTCAGATTCCCTGTAGCGAGGAGAGCGAGAGAACTAAAAAGGAAAGCGAGGGAAAAATGTCGGTTAGGTTTTCTCATGGGATATTCAAGGCTAATAAATCTTTAAAAAGGTGCGGTCACGACCCGATAGTAAACCCCTTTAGCACCGTAGGCGGGACTTAACCAAGCCGTACCGCAGCGGTAATAAGTGCTTGTACCAACTGGGTTATAAACGCATCCCCCTGGGAGGTTAGTATAGATCGCTCCGAGGGCGTAGGCACTGCCCGCCGCAAATCCTGCATTGTAGGATTCCGCTTGATTGGCAGTGGCAGCCGTTGCGCCGAGGGCGACTCCCGTGGTGGCCGCCGCTCCAGCCGCGGCCCAACCACCGCAGTTATAACAGCCCGCACCGTAGTAACTATTGACAACGGTGGGCGGATGATAGGTGGCGTAGGTGCCGCCGTAGTAGGTGCCGTGATAGCCATAAACTGAGGTTCCGTAGGGGGTAGTACCGCTCCAAGAACCGTCCCCACCGGAGGCCGAGCCACCCCGATAGCCGTTGACATCCCAAGAACCATCGTCCCCGGAGGCAGTGGTGCCACGGAATCCCGTCCCACTCCAAGAACCGTCACCACCGGAGGCCGAGCCACCCCGATAGCCGGAGGCACTCCAAGAACCATCGTCCCCGGAGGCGGTACCGCGAAAACCGGAGGCACTCCAAGAACCTCCCCGGGCATGGAACCAAGCGGCGGCCGGTGAGGAAGCAAGCAGTATAGTGGTTAGAAAACCCTTGACATCCTCACCGCCGTAAACGGACGGTGATTCCCAAACCTCACGATTTGGGTTTCTGCTTCTTTCCCTTGCGGGGTTCCGCACCTGCCTTAACAGATTTACTCTGTTCTGGTCTTATGGTCGCTCTACAGACTGAC